>NZ_NTLW01000077.1:0-26451 GCF_002632075.1 Pseudoalteromonas sp. ESRF-bin5
TACACGGATAGGCGCGCTGCGCTTAATAACACCTTCAGTCACCATACAACCTGCAATTGCGCCAATTTTTGGTGATTTGAACACGTCACGAACCTGAGCAAGACCAATAATTTCTTGCTTAAATTCTGGTGCAAGCATACCTGACATCGCTTGCTTAACTTCTTCAATTAAGGCGTAAATAACGCTGTAGTAGCGTAAGTCTAGGTTCTCAGAATCAATCACTTTACGTGCAGATGCATCAGCACGAACGTTAAAGCCAACAACAATCGCGTTAGATGCCGCAGCAAGCGTTGCATCTGTTTCTGTGATTCCACCAACGCCAGAACCCACAATCTTCACTTTTACTTCGTCAGTAGAAAGCTTAGTTAGTGAATCAGAAATCGCTTCGATAGAACCTTGAACGTCTGCTTTAAGTACCACGTTAACTTCAGAAACGTCACCTTCAGCCATGTTAGTAAACATGTTTTCAAGTTTCGCTTTTTGCTGGCGTGCTAATTTAACATCACGGAATTTACCTTGACGGTATAATGCAACTTCACGCGCTTTACGCTCGTCTTTAACTACCGTTGCTTCATCACCGGCTGCAGGGATACCAGATAGGCCTAAAATCTCTACTGGAATAGAAGGACCTGCAGACTTGATATCTTTACCGTTCTCATCGCGCATAGCACGAACACGGCCGTACTCAAGACCACATAATACAATGTCACCTTGGTTAAGTGTACCTGACTGAACAAGGATAGACGCTACTGGACCACGGCCTTTATCAAGACGTGATTCAATTACAACACCTGCAGCCATACCTTGACTTGGTGCAGTTAGTTCTAATAGCTCAGATTGCATAAGTACTGCTTCAAGTAGTTCATCAATACCCAAGCCTGTTTTAGCTGAGATATGAACGTACTGCGTGTCGCCGCCCCATTCTTCTGGGATAACGTCAAGCTGTGCTAGCTCGTTCTTAACGCGATCTGGATCTGCGCCTTCTTTATCCATTTTGTTCACAGCAATGATTAAAGGAACACCCGCTGCGCGAGCATGCTGTACCGCTTCTTTAGTCTGTGGCATTACACCATCATCGGCTGCAACTACTAGGATTACAATATCAGTTGCTTTAGCACCACGAGCACGCATTGATGTAAACGCGGCGTGACCCGGAGTATCTAAGAATGTGATCATGTTGCCATTTGTTTCAACATGGTATGCACCAATATGCTGCGTAATACCACCGGCTTCGCCTGAAGCAACTTTTGCTGAACGAATGTAATCAAGCGTTGATGTTTTACCATGGTCAACGTGACCCATTACAGTAACAACTGGCGCACGAGGCTCTGACTTACCATCTTCATGGCGGTCGTTAAGTACTGTTTGCTCTAATTCGTTTTCTTTAACGATGATAACTTTATGGCCCATTTCTTCTGCTACAAGTTGCGCAGTTTCTTGGTCAATAACTTGGTTAATTGTAACCATGTCACCCATTTTCATCATTGTTTTTACAACTTCAGCGCCTTTAACTGCCATGCGTGATGCAAGCTCAGCCACTGTAATTGTTTCGCTAATACGTACTTCATTTTTTACATCAGCTGTTGGTTTTTGGAAACCATGCTGTAATGATGCAGGTGCTTTTAGCTTACCTTTTTTACCCTTAGACGCTGCAAACTTATCTTTTGCTGGCGCTTTTTTCTTTTTCTTAGCACGGCGAGAGCCTTGCTCTTCACGAGCATCAGCTACATCTTCTGCTTCACGTGCGTAAGTTGAAGTCGTAAGGTGGTGATCTGCTGTTTCTTCACGCTTCTTACGCTCTTCTTCTTCTTTCTTCCAACGCGCCGAGTTTTCTTCAGCTAGTTTTCTTGCTTCTTCTGCCTGACGTTTCGCTTCTTCTTCAGCTTTCTTCAATGCGGCCTCTTCTGCTTCTTTTTGCAGACGCTCAGCTTCGATGCGATCTTTCTCAGACTTAGCACTTTGCTCTGGGGTCATCTGCTTTTGTTTCGCTTTACGTTCAGCGTCTGCTTTACGTTTAGCTTCTTCTTTGGCTTTACGATCAGCGTCTTCTTTCGCTTTACGTTCTGCCTCTTGTTTTGCCTTTAACTCAGCTGCAGCTTGTTCAGCTTTTTGCTGCTCTTCAAGACGGGCTTTTTCTTCAGCGGCTAAGCGTTGCTGCTCTTGCTCTTGTTCCATCGCGCTTTTCTTCACGTATGTACGTGTTTTGCGAACTTCAACCTGAACCGCCTTCGCTTTACCTGTAGAGCCAGTCACATTTAATGTGCTTTTGCTCTTACGCTGTAAAGTCATGCGTGCAGGGCCTTCAGAGCCCGTGCCGCCATGTGATTTGCTTAAATGATCAAGTAACGTTGCTTTTTCAGCTTCAGTTACATTATCAGTTGCCTGCTTAGTGATACCCGCTTGCGAAAATTGCTGTAGCAATTTATCAACAGTTGTACCTATATCGCCGGCTAGTTTTTCAACATTTACTTCTGCCATAGTGTGTAATACCTCCGTTAATAAATTACTCGTCTGCAAACCAACAAATGTTTCGTGCAGCCATAATCAGCTCACCTGCTTGTTCAGATGAAAGCTCTGTGATATCGACTAGCTCGTCAATACCTTGCTCAGCCAAGTCTTCAAGTGTTACAACACCTTTACTTGCCATTACAAATGCTAGATGACGCTCTAAGCCTTCAAGCGCAAGTAAGTCTTCAGCTGGCTCTGCGCCTTCTAAGCTTTCTTCCGTTTTAAGTGCTTTAGTTGTTAATGCATCTTTAGCGCGTGAACGTAAAACATCCACCGTTTCTTCGTCAAGACCGTCAATTTCTAAAAACTCAGAGGCTGGCACGTACGCCACTTCTTCAAGTGTTGAGAAACCTTCGTTGATAAGTAAGGTTGCAAACTCATCATCGATATCTAAATTTTCAGTAAATAAGTTAAGTAACTTATCTGATTCCGCTTCATTTTTAGTACGCATCTCGTCAACAGTCATAACGTTTAGTTCCCAACCAGTTAACTGGCTTGCTAAACGAACATTTTGACCATTACGACCAATCGCTTGTGCTAGATTATCGGCTTCTACAGCGATATCCATCGAATGAGTGTCTTCATCTAATACTATTGAAGCAACCTCAGCTGGCGACATTGCATTGATAACAAATTGTGCAGGGTTGTCATCGTAAAGAACGATATCAACACGCTCACCACCAAGTTCAGACGAAACAGCTTGAACACGAGCTCCACGCATACCAACACATGCACCAATTGGATCAATGCGCTTGTCGTTTGACTTAACAGCAATTTTAGCGCGCGAACCTGGATCACGTGCAGCAGCGCGAAGTTCAATCATTTCTTCGCCAATTTCTGGCACCTCAATGCGGAATAATTCCATCAGCATTTCTGGCTTAGAACGCGTTACAAATAACTGTGCGCCGCGTGCTTCTGGCTTAACTTCGTATAAAAGACCACGGATACGGTCGCCTGGACGGAAGTTTTCGCGTGGTAGCATGTCATCACGGTAAATAACTGCTTCAGCGTTGTTGCCTAAATCAAGTACGATTGAATCACGCGTTGCTTTTTTAACAACACCTGTTACTAACTCACCCACTTGGTCTTTATATGCGTCAACAACTAAAGCGCGCTCAGCTTCACGTACTTTTTGTACGATTACTTGTTTAGCCATTTGTGTTGTGATGCGGTCAAATTTGATTGAATCAATTTGCTCTTCAACAAAATCACCTAGCTGTAAGTCAGGCTCTTCAACCTGCGCAGCTTCTAATGTTATTTCGCTGTAAGGATTTTCTAATGAACCATCCTCTAATACTTCAGCAATCTGCCAGCGGCGGAACGTATCGTAATCACCTGTTTTACGGTCAATTGATACACGTACTTCAATTTCACCATCGTGTTTTTTCTTTGTCGCAGTCGCTAATGCGAACTCTAATGCTTCAAAAATCTTTTCTTTTGGAACCGCTTTCTCATTGGAAACGGCTTCAGCAACCAATAATATCTCTTTTGCCATGGGTAATGCCTCGCTTGCCCTATTCCTTCGCACTCGAATTTAAAACTTTGCGATTAAATTCGCACGTTCTATATTACTAAGCATGATCAAATGCTCTACACCATCACTAGATAGTGTGATCATATCGCTGCTAACTGCTATTAAGTCGCCTTTAAAATTTCGACGACCGTCTTGTGGAAGTTTAGTACGCACGCGTACTTCCTCTCCTTGCGCCTGCTCGTAGTGATCTTGTTTGAATAATGGACGATCAACACCAGGAGACGACACTTCCAAATCATATTCATTTGTAATTGGGTCTTCGACATCTAAAATCGCACTAATTTGGCGACTAGCGTCCGCACAGTTATCAACTGAGATCCCATCCTCATGAGCAATATATACTCTTAAGGTAGAATGGCGACCCGCTTGTACAAATTCAAGACCATGTAACTCAAAGCCTAACATTTCTACCGCAGGCGTTAACATGGTTACTAAATCTTGTTCAAGTTTTGTCACGAAAATCCTCCATACAAACAAAAAAAGGGCTTATAGCCCTAAAATACTGAGTTTAAATTTTAATTTAATGACAACCGCCATAAATTAAGAAAGGTGCAGATACAACAACGCCCCGAACCAAGCGGGGCGTCACACCAATAAAGCATAAAACTGTGTGGCCTAGGGCCGAGCTTGGTTGCGAGTCAGTAACTGACCAAATTAAACTACATTAGCTTAAACGCAAAACGCGCATTACATAGAATGCGCGATATAAAATAATAAGTTCTCACTTATTAGTAGAATTGGTTGCGGGAGCCGGATTTGAACCGACGACCTTCGGGTTATGAGCCCGACGAGCTACCAGGCTGCTCCATCCCGCGCCAATAGATATCAAACCTTGATTTAACATCGCTGTTAGCTGTTTTAAAACAGACTAAACAATGGTCGCTATTATAAGGATGTTGGGGATAATTAGCAACCATAATAACCAATAACTTTGGAAATACAGTTCAAATCAGATATAAGGAAATAAAACATTATACCTATTATGGGTATAAACCTATTTTAAACGGCTAACCATTTGCTGTTTAAGCCTAGTAAAATCACAATAATGGAATTAATAACTACTCTCACTTTTATTTAAAAAAACAATAGAACTCAAAAAGTTATCAATGAATTAATACTTTTATATCAAAAAACGTGTAATTTTTGTTACGCGAGCTATAATAATAAAAATAATAAAAATAAGTTTTTAATCTTCTGTGAGGCTCTGATGAATTCACATAAATCTGTTTTATTAAAAAGTATTGGCATCATAAAACCAAACTTTCATGCATTTACCGCGCGTTTTCATAGAAAGCTTGTAGAGTCAGATATTTCGATGAACACGCTAACAGCTGAACAGTTTAACGAAAAAAGTTATATTTTATATTGTACCTTAGAGCGCATAATCAAAAATATTGATAATCCATCATCGGTTGCGCCATTTCTGAGCCATCACTTACAGTTTTTAAAAAAATTAAATATTCAGCAGAGTGATATTAAACCTCTGACTGATATATTTTATGTAACATTAGTTGAGCATTTAGGTCGGTTTTTTAATGAAGAAAGTCATTTAGCATGGCGCAAAGTGCTTACTTACTTTGAACGCTATACGAATGATACGCTGTTTAACGTCTCTAACGTGGTGTGCTTAACCCAACTTTCTAAGCAAAAGCAAAGCAATAATAACTAAGGCGCTTTTAATTGAGCCTACTCATATCAAATTTGATGCTTGATGAGTGTTTATACACTCATTAACGAATATTTAAATAAAGCTCAAATTATACAATTTGTTATTAATATTACAGCGATCGATTAAGCAGACACCCTCGTACAAATTTCATTTTTTTTGGTTTAATCATGGCGACTTACAAAACCTTAAGACTCATTTTAGGCGATCAACTCAATCCTTCTCATTCTTGGTTTAAAGGTAAAGAAGACGATGTTCTCTATCTTGTCGCAGAATTAAAACAAGAAACCAATTACGTTAAACACCATGTGCAAAAGCTTTGTGCTTTTTTTAATGCGATGGAAAACTTTGCAACTGCGTTAAAATCTGCAGGTTTTAATGTATTGCACTTAACCCTAGACGACACACACGAAGATAAACACCTACCCGCACTACTAAATCGTGTTGCTAAGGAATATAACTGCTCCTGCATAGAATACTTATACCCAGACGAATTTAGGTTAAAATCGCAATTAGCTGATTTTGAAAAATCATCCGAAATAAATGTATCAGCATATGACTCAGAGCATTTTTTACTGCCCTTTAGCGAAATTAAAGATCGATTCAAAAAAGATAAGCACGTGACCATGGAGCACTTTTATCGTGCTATGCGTAAACGATATGATTTATTAATGGAGGACGATAAGCCAGCTGGCGGTAAATGGAACTTCGACAGTAATAACCGCAATAAATTCTCTAAGCAAGACTTAAAATCTATCCCAGAGCCTAAATTATTTAAAAACGATGTAAGTCATATCCTCGCTCGTTTAAAAAAACACAACATCGTTTACTTTGGAGAAATTAAAGAAGGAAAACTCGAATGGTCTACGTCACGTAAGCAAGCCAAAGAGTCTCTTGAATACTTTTGTGAGCATTTACTTGTCAATTTTGGTAAGTTTCAGGATGCAATGACAGATCAAAGTAAAGACAATACCAGTCTTTACCATAGCAGGCTCTCTTTTGCCCTAAACACTAAACTTCTTCACCCCTTGTATGTAATCAAACGTGTAATATCTGAATTCGAGCAACGGCCTGACGAGATATCTCTTTCACAAGTTGAAGGGTTTACCAGACAAATACTCGGTTGGCGAGAATACGTTCGTGCTGTTTATTGGGTAAACATGCCCGACTACGCGACTAAAAATCAACTAAAAGCCAATAATAAGCTCCCTCAATATTTTTGGGATGGTAATACAAAAATGAACTGTTTGAGCCACTCATTAAAGCAAAGCTTAGATACTGCCTATGCTCATCATATACAGCGCTTGATGATCATTGGTAACTTTTGTTTACTCAGCGGAATAAACCCTGACGAAGTTGATAACTGGTACTTAGGTGTCTACATAGATGCCATCGAGTGGGTAGAAATGCCCAACACACGTGGAATGAGTCAATTTGCAGACGATGGAATTATTGCAACCAAACCCTATGCTGCAAGTGGTAATTACGTTAATAAAATGAGCGACTACTGCAAAAATTGTCAATACGACGTGAAACAAAAAGTGGGGGATAAAGCTTGCCCACTGAACAGTTTATATTGGCGTTTTATGCAAACACACCGCGAAAAACTAGAGAAAAACCCACGCATAGGCATGGTTTATAGAAATTGGGATAAGCAAAGCGATGAATTACGCGAAGACACACTTAATCAAGCTACACACTACATAAATAACATTGAGTCTTTATGACACAAAAAAACCGCCTCAGGAGAGGCGGCCAAATAATAAGGGAAAAAATGTTGTTAAAACCAGATTAGCTATCTTCTAGTAAGCGTCCTTGGCCAATCTCAATTTTGCGCGGTTTTAATGCTTCAGGTATTTCGCGCTTAAGCTCTATAGTAAGTAAGCCGTTTGCTAAGTCGGCGCCAAGTACTTTAACATGGTCTCCTAGCTGAAACTTTCGCTCGAAATTGCGTTCTGCAATTCCTTGATGAATAAACTTACGTTCTTTGTTTTCATCTTTATTAGCTTTTATACCCGCTACTTTTAATGTGTTATTTTCTGACTCAATGCTTAGCTCGTTGTCGCTAAATCCGGCAACAGCCATAGTGATTTGGTATCTGTCTTGATCGAGTGCTTCAATGTTGTAAGGAGGAAAGCTCGGCTGCTTGTCTGTATTCGCCGCAGCATCCATTAAAGACGCTAAATGATCAAACCCAATGAATGAACGATAAAGTGGTGATAAGTCTACTGTACGCATAATAATATCCTCATATTTAAGCGATATTTTGTTTGCACTTTTCATTTGAACAAGCGCTAACAAATATAAATTAATAATATAAATTTCAATTTTTTAGGTTTAGTTTAGGACCCATCAGGCGTCCTACTAAACTATATATGGACGGTAAAAATGTTTTCAAGTAAATAAATTAAAATATTTAAAAAAATTCCTCATTTTATAAACTAGTGAAATTAGTAACCCATTTTGAGGCATTAAAAAGTCAAATGCTTTTAATGCCTCAAAATGGTTGTTCAGTATTGTAGATTAGCGCTAAGTATTCATCGCTAATTAGTGTGTTAATGTGCCACGAATTGGATAATCGTTTTCGCGAATAAATTCAATGCCAGCCAACAAATCATTTAAATCAGGGCGTGAAAAAGGTGCATTTGATTTATCTAGTATCTGAATTTGATCATGCTCGTTAATTACAAAAATAGCAGGTTCAGCAAATGGGTGATCGGTTTCTTTTTCACTGCGTGGTTCACTAATATACAGGCCTAAATCAGTCATTTGAGCTAATGATAACCCACTATAAAGAGGAAAATTAACGTGTAAATCGTTTAGATGCTCTGTTAATTGTGCGTGACTGTCACCACTAACAGCGGCAATCTCTACCCCTGCATCTTTAAATTTATCATTCATTTTAGCAAGTGCATTAAGTTGTTTAGTACATAATGGACAATGCTTTCCGCGATAGATTACTATCATTTTCCAGGGTAAATCTGTCTGTCGAGCCGACACGTCAGCAAGGTTGTTCTCATTATCTTTAACTTTAAGTGAAGGCATTTTCATTGCTGGTTGTAAATAATTGCTCATGATCTTGATCTCCTTTGCAGTTAAAAAACATATTCTATATGTTCGTCTCAAATATAGAGCTTAGGGTTAAAGTTATAAATTCAACCATTAAAATGTAATCAGGAAATTTCTAACGTAATCAGCAGACCTTATTAGCTAAAGGCCTGATTTGTGTAAAGCAGTGAAACTTTAACATAGGCTTTACTAGCAACTGGGCTTGATACTCAAGCAAACGCTAAAGCTCTGCCTATCAAATAACAGTGGCTGCTTAGCATTTATGTTAGGGTTGGCTTTTAATTATAAATAGGTCAGATAAAATCAATGGCATTAATACGTAGCACGTTAATAAATTTAAGTTTAGCAATACTCGTGTTTTACTTAGCAAGTGCCTACCAAACGCGTAATTTACTTGAAACAAACCATACTCCTGCCCCTTATTTTAACTTGACTATTTTAAATAAAAATAACGAAAGATTTAGTATTGCAGAGCTTGAAGGGAGAACAACCATTGTGTATTTCTTTGCTCCTTGGTGCACAATATGCCGCTACAGCATGCCCAACTTACAAAGCACCTTAATAAACTCAGACATTAATGTAATTGGTATTGCCCTTGATTATAAAAATGAGCAACAAGTTACTCAATTTATTGATGACTTAAACCTAAGTATGCCCATACTTCTTGGTAATCAATATACCCAATCAAATTATAAAGTAAGCGCTTTTCCAACTTACTACGTAATAAATGCAAATTTACAGATAACAGCACACGCAATGGGCTATTCAACCCAATTAGGAATAGCGGCAAGGACGTGGTGAATTATGCCGTTCATGACTCGGCCAAATTAATGTTCATCGCAATAATAGAATGGCACAATCACTTTTTTGCGCTTTATTATATTTTTTAATCATTTAAACTAAATTCAATCAAATAAAGGAGAGCACTATGCTTACAGTAATTTTTGGCCGTGAAGGCTGCCCATTTTGTGTTCGTGCCAAAGATGTTGCAGAGCAACTTGCCAACGAGCGCGATGATTTTAAATTTCGTTACATCGACATCATAAAAGAAGGCATAAGCAAAGCCGATTTAGAAAAGTCAGCAGGTAAACCTTGCCCTACTGTCCCGCAAATTTTTGTTGATCAAAGCCACATTGGCGGTTTTACCGAATTTGAAGCTTATGCAAAAGAAAACCTAGGCTTGTACAAGTAGTCGTGTATTAAATTTGTTAACCAGTTCAATAATCCCACAATTGAACTGGTTAAATTTCAACCAACATCAAGCACATACAAATTAGTTTTAATTTATACAAGCATTTGCCTCGCTAATCCTATATAATGCGCGCCTCTTTAAATTCGTTGAGGCGTATTAATGTCAGAACCAGTCACGTTTGAATCTCTAAATCTTTCTCCTGCAATTTTGAAGGCAGTTGAAGAGTTGGGTTACAAGACACCATCTGAAATCCAAGCTCAATGTATACCGTTATTGCTAGAAAGAAAGGACGTACTGGGACTAGCACAAACGGGTACAGGTAAAACCGCAGCATTTGCACTGCCGTTACTAAACAATATTGACCCGTCTGTGAAACAGCCACAGATCCTTGTACTCACACCTACACGTGAGCTTGCGATCCAAGTTGCTGAGGCATTTGAACAATATGCAAAAGGTACTCGTGGTGTTGAAGTATTAGCACTATACGGTGGCCAAAGCTACAGCATTCAATTAAGCGCACTTCGTCGTGGCGCTCAAATCATTGTTGCTACTCCGGGTCGATTAATCGATCATATAAACCGTGGCACTATCAAGTTTGATGCTCTTCAAGCACTTGTACTTGATGAAGCCGATGAAATGTTACGTATGGGCTTTATCGATGATGTTGAAAACATCATGGAAAAAACACCGCGCGAAAAGCAAACATGTCTTTTCTCTGCGACCATGCCTAAGCAAATTCAAAACATCAGCAGCAAATATATGAATAACCCTGAACAGGTTCATATTTCTGCGCGTAACTCGACAGTATCGTCTGTTGAGCAAGTGTTTTGGAACGCAAGCGTACATAAAAACAAAGCGATTGTTCGCTTTTTAGAAGCTGAGCAATACGAAGGTGCTATTGTTTTCGTACGTACACGTAACGATACCGTTCAACTTGCTGAATTATTAGAGCGCGAAGGTTTCTCTGCAGCTCCGCTTAATGGTGATATGAACCAGCAAGCACGTGAACGCACTGTTGACCGCTTAAAAAGTGGCATGCTGAACGTTGTTATTGCAACTGACGTAGCAGCTCGTGGTCTCGATGTAGACCGTTTAAGCTTAGTTATCAACTACGACATTCCACAAGATTCTGAAGCCTACGTTCACCGTATTGGTCGTACAGGTCGTGCAGGTCGTACTGGTAAAGCAATTTTATTTGTTAAGCATAACGAACGTTACTTACTTAAAAATATCATTCGTCATACTAAGTCTGAAATTGCTCAGGTTGAATTACCAACAGCTAAAGTTGTTGAAGAAAAACGTATTGCTGCGTTACAAGCAAAATTAAGTATTGCGCTTGAAAACAAAGACATTACGTTCTTTAACGAAGTGGCTACTAACATGGCTGAAAAGCTTGACCTTCCTCTTGAAAACTTAGCGGGTGCTTTACTGTGTTTGGCACAGCAACAGTCGCCAATTAAAGTTGAAGAAGTTAAGATTCAACCACGTGAGCGTAACGAACGCAATTCACGTAATGACCGTGGTGATCGCGGACGTCGTAACGAACGTGGTGGTGAACGTTCTGAACGTAAACCGCGCGAGCGTAACAGCCGTGATGCAGGCCCTATGGATACTTACCGTATCGAAGTAGGTCGTGAGCATGGTGTTCAGGTTAAGAATATTGTTGGCGCAATTGCTAACGAAGCTGATATCTCAAGTAAGTTTATTGGTGACATTCGTTTACACGATCAACACAGCACTGTTCAGTTACCACAAAACATGCCTAAAGATGTACTAGATCATTTCCAAAAAGTGTTTATTTGTAAACGCCCAATGGGTATGACAATTACACAAGATCAAGGCCCAGCTGAACCACGTGGCGAACGCCCATCTGGTGATAGAAAACGTAACGATGGCCCACGCGGTGATAAGCGTAGCGGACCTCGTAAAGAACGTCGCCCAGTTAGCTTTACCGCTAAGTAAGCAACAGTTCTTTAATAAAAAAACCTTGGTATGAAAGTGCCAAGGTTTTTTTGTGTCTAAAATTTAAGTAATGGTTCAAGCTGTTCTGCGTAACTCACAACCGCAAACCATGATTATCTTCTAAGCAAGGCGACTATAAACTTCTGTGTAAATCATTCAATTAAAACTAAAAAGCCCCACTACTTTATTAATAGTGAGGCTTTTACTGTATTGTACCGAATGCTCTATGTTAAGGCGCTACTGCTGGATACACGTAACTTGCATCTAACCCTAGCGGAATACCCAATGCCCAATAACCGAGTAGAAACAAGCTCCAGCCAATTAAAAATGCAACCGAGTATGGCAGCATCATCGCTATTAGCGTACCAATTCCCGTACTTTTAACGTACTTTTGACAATAAACCACAACTAATGGGAAGTAAGGCATAAGCGGTGTAATAATATTAGAGCTAGAATCACCAACACGATAAGCCGCTTGCGTTAAATCAGGTGAAATACCCAGTTGCATTAACATAGGTACAAATACCGGCCCTAGTAATGCCCACTTGGCCGAGCTAGAGCCTACAAATAAATTAACAAATGCGGTTAAAAATATAATACCTACCACCGTTACCGAACTTGGAAGTGCCATTGCTTTTAATAACTGCGCCCCTTCGATTGCAAGTAATGCCCCTAAGTTAGATTTGCTAAAGGCAGCAATAAATAACGCACAAAAGAATGCCATAACAATGTAGTAAGCCATACCGCCCATTGCCTTGCTCATGGCATCTATCATATCTTTAGAGCTTTTAAATGTACCTACTGTAAAGCCATATACTGCGCCTGGGATCCAAAATAACAAAAAGATCAACGGCACAATAGATTGCATCAAAGGTGAACGGAAATTAGTTAAGGAGCCATCGCTACTACGCATGGCTGAATCTACCGGCGCAGACACGTAAGCGAGTAAAGCAATGCCTGCAATCATTACGCTGCTTGCTATGAAGAATGCGCGCTTTTCATCGCTACGCGCATCTTCAAAAACAGGTAAGTCTTCACTGTTTCCATCAAGAGGCGTATTTTGTAAACGAGGTTCAATAATCTTATCGGTAATATACCAACCCAGTAATACAATAAACATGCTTGATGCTGATGCAAACGCCCAATTATTTAATGGATTTATCGACATATCAGGATTAATAATATGAGCAGCACTTTGTGTAAAGCTTTGTAGTAGTGGGTCTATTCCAGATGGAATAAAGTTGGCGCCAAAGCCACCACTTACACCGGCAAATGCCGCTGCAATCCCGGCTAATGGGTGCCTTCCTGCTGCATAAAAGATTACGCCAGCTAACGGTATCACAAGCACGTAACCTGCGTCCGTGGCTGTATGGCTTACAATAGCAACTAAAATAATAGACGGTGTTAACAGCTTTTTAGGCGTTACTTTTAACATTAGCTTAAGGCCTGTATTAATAAAGCCTGAGTGCTCAGCGACACCAACACCTAACATAGCAACAAGTACTACGCCTAAAGGAGCAAAGCCGGTAAATGTTTTTACCATTGAAGATAAAAAAGTGGCCAACGAATCGCTTGCAAGCATGTTGTTTATAATAATTGCTTCGCCTGTACGCGGATCAATTGCATCAAAACTTACGCCAGAAAACCACCACGACAAACCCCATATTAATAACATAGCAAATAAAAATATAATTGCTGGATCAGGTAGCTTATTACCAACCCGCTCAACTACATTCAAGAAGCGCGCAACAACTCCTGAAGGTAAAGCATCTTGATTATTACTCATTGTATTTCGCTCATTAAAATTTATTTAAGTAACAATATCGCATTAATACGCAACAGTAAATTAACGTAAAAAGCTATTTTAGGAACGTTAAATAAAAAAAGCACGATTACCATAGATAATCGTGCTTTTTTTGTTCATTTGGTTACTAAGCGAGCGCTTTAACTTCTTCCCATAAGCGAACAACTAGTGCCTTGTCTTCTTCGTTAAGTTCTCCGTTACGGTACGCTTTTACAAGACTTTGCTCTACTGTTTCGTTTAACTGATCAATACTGATAGCAAGTTGCTCAACTTCAGCATAGCCTACAGCAAGATCAAAATGACCGCGTAAGTAGCCGCCTGCAAATAATTCGTCATCCGTTGCTTTGATAACTAAATCATCATAATACTGTTGAGCCGCGTCAATATAGTTTACTAAGGTCACTTGTTTATCTCCTGATTTTGTATAGCACCCGTTTCATCTTGGTATTGGTGCCCTACTGCATACATAATATGGTCGTTAAATCCGGTGGTTACTTTTATGTAACCTGTTAATTCGTCGTCTAGTTCGTTGTCGCCTGTATCGCAAATTAACGGGCGGTTATTCAATGCCTGTAGCTTGGTTTTTGTTGCAACAACAATAATATTCTCTTTGCCAATAGCGCGGATAAGCGCAGGGCTTAGCTGCTGATTTCCACGACCAAAAATATGACCCTGCCCACCAATTAAAGTGATCACAAGTTTGGTCTTTTTCTTGTGGGTAAGTTCAAGTAAGTCGGCGGCTGTTAGGTCTTGGCCTACAAGTGTTTGATCTTTTATTAAATCAACACCCAACAAAGTATTTTCAAGGCCCATTTCTTCCATTATAGCTTCGACTGTTGAACCACTACCCATAATGTAAAGTGTGTCCTCGTCCATTTCGCTCACAACGTAAGCAGCTATATCTGAAAGTACTAATTCGTCTGTTTCTTTACCGCCATTTTTTACAGCTTGCACATAACGTACTTCACTGGGTATTTGCATTTCGCCAAAGCGTTTAGCTTTTACTGTACCCTTCCTAAATGCGTCTTCGTCAATATCCATTACATCGGCATCAGCTAACGTCACTAACTCGCCTTTTACGAGCATTTCAACAACTCGCCCGGCAGCTTTTGGTGTAATGGCATATACGCCAGAGTGGATTTTACAGCCAGCAGGAATGCCAAGCACTGGGACAGTATCTTCAATGGCATGGCAAATATTACGTGCGGTGCCATCGCCACCTGCAAATAGAACTAAATCTACATCGGCATTTTTTAACACCTGTGCGGCACTCTCGGTATCATCTGGCGTTGTTACTGCGTCTGTGTTGTATACAACTTCAACATTAAAACCTAAAGCTTTTGCTGTTTGTTCGCCCATTTCGCCATTTACGGTATAAATAACAAGCTGCTCTTTATACGGTAACAGTATTTCTAGTGCGGCTTTAGTACGGCTATTTGCTTTAGGTTGTGCACCTAGCTCAATCGCTTTTGCTGCGGTTTGCGCCCCATCGCTTCCCTTGAGGGCGACACTTCCGCCTAATCCTGCTACAGGGTTTATAATTAAACCTAATTTAAACTGCATCACAAAACTCCTGAGGGTGTTGCCAATCAAACTGATTTGCAGTCATTGGCCATGGTGTGTGATAAAAACGAGTAAGTGCGATTAATAATGATTGAGTTCGTGCATTAAAACCACTTTCAATCAACGTAAGCACGCGCTGGTGAACCCGCTTTTGAAAATCAAAACGACATGTTTGCTCACCATTTAAATTATCTACCGATACATTAAAGGGAAAACCCGCTGCGGTGCTTAATAGCCATTCAATGGCTTGTGGCTTGACTTCTACACTTTCGAACTCAGCCTGCTGGTGTTTATCGCGGCCATCGGGGCAATACCAATAGCCGTAATCTTCTTGTTGTCGACGATCAATGCCCGCAACCAGCCAATGGGCTATTTCATGCAAGGCACTGGCATAAAAACCATGTGCAAACACAATTTGATGATAAGGAATGTCTTGTGTTGCGGGAAGGTACACGGGCTCACAATCACCTTTGATCAGCCTTGTATTATGGCTTTGGTAAAATGTGTTTTCGAAAATAGAAATAAGATCAGCGATTTGATGCATATAATACGACTAATTCGTCTCGGTTAAAGCGCCTTTTGGCGCACTAAAAACGAGACGAATTGTACGGGCTTTTATAGCTAAAGTAAAAGTCGCTTACTGACCTATATTTATAAATCAACCCCGGCTTCATCTGCATCAACAATATCGGTTTCTTGCAGTGCTTGAGTTATCCAGCTTTGTATTACAGGGCATGCTAATACATGTTGGCAATAACTATTAGCGGCTTTAGACAAGGTTACCTGATAAGTTTTCAATCGCAGTACAATGGGGGCATACATTGCATCAACAATACTAAAATCGCCAAACATCCACTGGTTTGGGTAAATTTCTTGCTGTTTAGCAAATATGTCGTCGATGCGGGCGATGTCTTTTTTAGCATCATCTGAAAGTATAATTTTTCGCTTTGCCCTTATATTCATTGGCATTTCACTTCTAAGCGCCATAAAGCCTGAGTGCATTTCAGCGCTTAAAGCTCGTGCAGTTGCACGCTGCGTTACGTATTTAGGCCAGGCAACTTGCGAAAGGTACGCATCGTTAATGTATTCACAAATAGCAAGTGAGTCCCAAACGTGTAAATCACCATCAATTAATGCGGGTACCTTTTGAACTGTAAAATGTTTTTTTAACTCGCTGTAAAAGTCTGGGGTATCGAGTACAAGCTGAATTTCATCAAACTCCAATTCAAATTTGCTCATTAAGTACCATGCGCGCAATGACCAGCTTGAGTAGTTTTTATTGCCGATAAATAATTCCATTACCTATTCCTTGTTAAAAACGAACTTCTCAACTGTACATTAATTAACCGCGAAATAAATACTAAAAATTACCCGTTACTGTTTTTATTTAGTTGCTTAGTAATATGCTTTTTAAGTATGTGTGTATTTCGGGTATTAGCTTTAAAAAACGCATCAAATATATCGCCAAAAAGAGGGATTGATCCGATAAAAAAATCTATCAGCATATTAATAATTATCCGCAGTTTAACATGCCAGCTAATACCTAACTTTTGAGCCTCAAATAATACGTAACTAGATAAAATAAGCCCTATCACATCCCCTACAACGGGCACAAAACCAATCACCGCCTCAATACCAAACCTAAAGTTTGTGAAAGGAAAACGAATACTACTGTCGGTTAATTGGCTAAAACGTGCAAGGCGCGCAAGGGTTGCTTTTTGTTTAGCGTATTTACTGTGTGTTTGAATTGAATTCTGCATAATTTACCTCTATGGAAAATTATATAACGGTAAAGTTGAACTGCGCCTTAAACTACATTAACTATTTTACATAAACAAAAAGCGCGAAAAACGCGCTTTTATAGTGACTAAATTCAAACCATTATACAGAGCCGTTAATAGGCCCGTGTTCGTGGTTTACATGCGGGTTTTGCCCGCGCTGGCGCAGTAAATGGTCCATTAATGTAATAGCCATCATAGCCTCAGCAATAGGTATTGCTCGAATGCCCACACACGGATCGTGACGACCTTTGGTGATCATCTCAACCGCTTCATTGCTTGTATTAATGCTCTTACCAGGGATAGTAATACTTGACGTCGGTTTTAACGCAATAGACGCTACTATGTCTTGCCCTGTAGAGATACCTGCAAGCACACCACCAGCATGGTTAGATGTAAAACCCTCAGGTGTTAGTTCATCACGATGCTCTGAGCCTTTTTGTTCAACAACGTCAAAGCCATCGCCAATTTCTACACCTTTAACGGCATTAATGCTCATTAATGAATGCGCAATTTCAGCATCTAACCTATCAAAGACAGGCTCACCTAACCCTACAGGTACATTGCTTGCCACTACCTTAACTTTAGCGCCTACTGAGTCACCTTGTTTTTTTAGGTCACGCATATATTCATCGAGCGCTTCTAGCTTGCTTACATCAGGAAAAAAGAACAAGTTGTTTTCAACTTCATCCCAATCGTAACTTTCTGCTTTAATAGGACCTAGTTGGCTTAAGCATGCTTTTACTTCAATACCATGAAATTGCTTTAAATATTTTTTAGCAATGGCGCCAGCTGCTACGCGTATTGCGGTTTCACGTGCAGACGAGCGGCCACCTCCGCGATAATCACGAAGGCCATATTTGTGCCAATAGCTGTAATCACCATGGCCTGGGCGAAACACGTCTTTAATTTTGCCGTAATCTTGTGAACGTTGATCGGTATTTTCGATTAATAAACCAATACTTGTACCCGTTGTTTTACCTTCAAAAACGCCTGCTAATATTTTTATTTGATCGCTCTCGCGGCGCTGCGTGGTATATCGGCTTTGGCCTGGTTTGCGGCGATCTAAATCTATTTGTAAGTCGGCCTCTGTTAATTCAAGACCTGCGGGAGTACCGTCAACAACGCCGCCTAAAGCAACGCCATGGCTCTCTCCAAAAGTGGACACTTTAAATAACTGTCCAATGCTATTACCTGCCATTAACTTTCCTCATTCCTAATGACGACCATTAGCTGGGCTAATATGCCCAGCCATGTATTCAATTACGTTTAAGTTAGCTCATATTAACCTAAAGCAAATCGTGTTATTTTGAAAAATACTCATCTAGCTGTTTTTTGCTAATAACAAATACGCCTAAACCACCTTGCTCAAACTCAATCCATTCAAATGGCGCATCTGGATATAAAGCATCCATATGTACCATAGAGTTCCCCACTTCTACAAATAACAAACCGTTATCGGTTAGATGATTGCTGGCTTCGCTTAAAATAGTTCGCGTTACATCAAGACCATCGTGCCCTGATGCAAGGCCTAGCTCTGGCTCATGGTGAAATTCGCGCGGTAAGTCTGCCATGTCTTCAGCATCCACATACGGTGGATTAGCCACGATTAAGTCGTATTTTTGGCCTTCTACGCCGCTAAATACATCTGATTGTATAGGCATTACTCGATCACTTAACATATAATCATTAATGTTAATATCAGTTACTTCAAGCGCTTCATACGAAATATCCACAGCGTCTACTTGCGCTTGCTCAAATGCTTGTGCAAGTGCGATGGCTATACAGCCCGACCCTGTACATAAATCTAAAATACGATTTACCGAGTTTGGCTCAACAAGCCAAGGCGTAAACCGATTGCTAATAAGTTCAGCAAATGGTGAACGAGGAATTAGTACACGTTCATCTACGTAAAACGGCATGCTTGCAAACCATGCAATGTTAGTTAAATAAGGGACTGGAGTGCAGTCGTTTATACGCTCAGCAATAAGACTCGCTAGTCGGTTTTTTTCTGTACTTGTTAAACGCGCATGCATTAATTCTTTTGGTGCATCAACGGGTAAGCTAAGCGCTGGTAAAAGCAGGCTCACAGCTTCATCCCACGCGTTATCTGTTCCGTGTCCAAAAAATATACTACTACTTGCAAATTGGCTTGTAGTCCAACGTAACCAGTCATGTAAAGTTGACAGTTCTGCAACAGCTTCTTCGAGTGTTGCTTCTTCAATTTGTAAATCGCTCATATATTTTTACCTGTATTAGCTTACTGACTGTTTTGAGTCTTTAAGACGATTGCATTGCCTATATTGGCTTAGCAAATTACAATTGCCTCTCATTTAAGTATTGTACCGCCTTTTGCGCTGCGTTTTTACGTTTTTTTGTTTAGGTAATTGTTATGAAAAAAGACTCTCCATCACCATCGTCCCTAAGCAATGACGACATAGACTTATTTCGCCAAACGATCACAGGCGCTAAAGTATTTAAACAAGATACTCATCGTTTTGATACAAAGCCTAAGGTGTCACAAGCAAAGCAATTTGCCCAGCAAAAAAAGCAGGCTCAATCTGAATTTTATTTCTCAGATGAATATATTCCCGATATAGACACCCACGGTACTGTCCATTATGTAAAAGAGGGGCACGACACTTATTTACCCAAGCAATTACGACGAGGCGACTTTGCACCTGATTTAACGCTTGATTTGCATGGATTAAACAAAGAAATTGCTAAAGATGAATTAGCAGGACTCATTCACGAATGTAAAAAACAACATTATTATTGTGCGTGTGTTGTGCACGGAATTGGTGGTGGCATACTTAAACATAAAATTCCTCAGTACCTAGTTCAGCACCCAGACGTAATTGCAATGCATCAAGCGCCACTTGAATACGGTGGTAAAGGCGCGGTACTTATTTTGATAAACTTACCACAAAGCGATGAATTTAGACGCTAACCCAACATATTACTAGGAAGTAATTACGTGCATATTGTTTCTATTATTTTTCCACTTATATTCATTGTCGCATTGGGTTATTGCTGTTGCCGGCTTTCTTTTTTTAACAAACAGCACATTACAGGGCTGAGTAAATTTACTTTTTACATAAGTTTGCCGGCTTTTTTATTATTGAATATGTCGCAAATAGACTTAAAGCAAAGCATTAGTCTTTCTGCATTTTTAAGTTTTTATATCCCGGTGTTGTGTATTTTTGGATTAGGTATTTTAGTCGACCGATTTTATTTGAATAAAAATAATAGTAAAAATTACCAAAAACACGGCGTATTTGGCCTTGCGGCTAGTTACTCAAACATGGTGTTGGTAGGTATTCCTATCATTATTGCATCGCTGGGCAAAGAGAAAATAGCCATTGCTTTTATGATCATCACCTTCCACAGCACTTTATTATTTGCACTGACCTATTTAATTGGGGCAAAGGGCAATAGCAGTTCGTTCTCGTGGTCACAGTTTGGCAAAAGCATGGTGCTTAACCCTATTGTTTTAAGTATTGGTTGCGGCTTAATCATTAACGTTTCGGGCATTGTATTATTTAAAAACTTAACGGACAGTTTGGCATTATTAGCAACCCCTGCAATAGCCTGTGCGCTATTTGTATTGGGCGCAAACCTAGCGTTTTATAAAATAGCAGCAAACTGGCAACCTGCTTTAATTGCCTCGATTTTAAAAATTATTATATTGCCGGCAGGCGTACTATTTATTGGGTCATATATATTTAAGCTCGACCCGCAAATACTAACCGTACTAGTTTTATTAAGTGCCTCACCTGTTGGCGTAAACGCCTATTTAATAGCGAGTCAAATTAAACAACATGAAGCAACGCTTGCAGGAGCGGTGGTGCTATCTACTATTTTAAGTGTAGTGAGTTTAACGTTTTGGTTAGCGGTTTTACTTTAATTTATAAGCCACCAGCTACATCAATAAAAGTGCCTGTAGTAAATGAAGCAGAATGTGAGGCTAAAAAGTATATTGCAGCAGCCACTTCTTCAGGTTGCCCACCCCTACGCAGAGGAAGGTTACTTTTAAGCCGTTCTACCCTGCCCCTCTTCACCACCATCTGTGTGCATATCAGTGTAAATAAGGCCAGGCCTAACACAATTAACGCGCACGCCTTTACAAGCAACCTCTTTAGCGAGACCCATGGTTAATGTATCAATAGCGCCCTTTGTCGCTGCATAATCAATGTATTCATTAGGTGAACCTGTTTTAGCCGCTACCGATGACACATTAATAATACTGCTACCGGGTAACATACGCTTTATGGCTTCTCGGCTACATATAAATGTACTGGTAATGTTTGTAGTGAGTAATTCGTTAATTCGCTTTGCGTCCATGTTTAGCAGGGGCATTTGAGGCTTAAGCACACCGGCATTATTTACAAGCACGTCGAGCCGACCAAATACTTTATCTATACGTGAAAATAAATCGTTAACATCGATCTCTTGAGATACATCGGCCCTAACTGGTTCGGCTCGTACACCATAACTTCATACTCTATCGGCAACGTATTCTGCTTAAGTTAAATGGGTCTTATAGTTAATACATACATCATATCCGTGGCGCGCAAAATAAACAGCGGTGGCTGCCCCTATACCTCGGCTAGAGCCGGTTATGAGTACCACCCGCGCTTTGTTCATACAAAATTAGTCCTTTAGCGCTGCCACTACCGAAATTTCGACCAATAGCGCATCGCGCGCCATTTTGGCTTCTACACAAGCGCGTGCCGGTGCATAACCTTCTGGTACCCATGCATCCCACACAGCATTCATATCGGCAAAATACTCCATACTTTTTACATAAATTGTTGCGCTTAACATATGCTTTTTTGAGCTACCTGCCTCATCTAGCAATGCTTCTACTTTATCGAGCATGGTTTGCGTTTGCTCTTTAATTCCCTTTCAGCATCAGCGCATACCTGTCCACACAAATACACAGTGCCGTTGTGCTTTACAATGCGGCTCATTCGCGCACCGGTTTGAAGACGTTCAATGGTCATATTAGTCTCTTAATTTATAAATCGGCAGGAGCGTTTATATTTATATATTCGCTACGATTCGTATTTTCATTGTAATGAATGACAGCCACAGCGCCTGTATTAAATATAGGCATGTTTCCTGGGCAAAGTTGATCAACCAAATAGCTCACTATTGGCATATGCGCTACAATTAACCAGCTATTACACTCGGGGTGCATTTGGATGAGTGTTTCAAGGTAATCAGCTGCAACATGCGGTTTGCCTTCCGGGGTAATATCGGCACACGTTTCGCTATATTTAAACGTGATGCTTTCAGCGACCCCGTTTGCTGTTTGTTGAGCTCGTATGTAAGGGCTAACTAACAATGCATCCGGTTTTTGCGTATTGGCAAGCCACTGCCCCATTTTTTTTGCTTCTAAATGACCCACTTGGGTTAAATTTCTTGCCGCATCATCGGCCTGCATAGGTGCAGCTTCGCCGTGGCGCATTATTAAGATTGTTTTCATAAAAAATCAACCGATTAAAGAATATAAACAGTAGCCAGTTTGCTCACTTGTCAGCTATATTAACAACATAAACTTATTTTTTCTAAAATAGTTCTTTCACGACATTCAGGTAAATCTTTTAGCACACCCTTGCTGCCCTGAAGTTATCCTCTGTTGTTATCAAGTAAACGTTTAGTTTCAGGAGCACCATTTGAATATCAGCCGCAATGATAATAGAGCATACCGCGCCCTTACACTGGACAATGGTCTAAAAGTATTGCTTGTGCAAGATAAAGATTCAACAAAGGCTGCAGCATCAATGGCTGTAAATGCGGGCCACTTTGACGATCCTGCTGACAGGCAAGGTCTTGCTCACTTTTTAGAGCACATGCTTTTTTTAGGCACAGACCAATTTCCAGACTCTGGAAGCTTTAATAATTTTGTTTCTCAATCAGGCGGAAACACAAATGCATGGACCGGTACAGAACACAGCTGCTACTTTTTTGATATAAACAATCAAGAGTTTGAACACGCATTATTACAATTTAGCCGCTTTTTTATTGCCCCTCTGTTAAGTGCTAATGAAACAGAAAAAGAACGTAATGCCATTGATGCAGAATTTAAATTAAAAATTAAGGACGATGCCCGTCGCATTTATCAGGCCCATAAAGAAACGGTTAACCCTGCACATCCTTTCGCTAAGTTTTCTGTTGGTAACCTGCAAACACTCGCAGACAGAGAGCGCTGCATTAGCGACGAACTTTGTGACTTTTTTAATGAGCATTACCAAGCACAATGGATGACATTAGTTGTATGTGCAAACGAAAAGCTAGACACTCTTCAAACCTGGGTAAAAGCTCACTTTAGCCAAATTTTAGGAAATAAAGCATCTGTAAAGCCTGAGATCAGCGAGCCACTTTATCGAAAACAAGACCTAGGGAAAATTTTACACATAGAGCCACACAAACACATGCAAAAACTAATCGTTAGTTTTGCCATGCCTAATATTGATGACTTTTACCGACATAAAACCGTCAGTTTTATTGCACATTTACTCGGTTATGAAGGACAAGGCTCACTGTATTCTATTTTAAAAGAGCAAGGTTGGATAAATGCCCTTTCGGCGGGAGGGGGCATTAACGGCAGTAACTTTAAAGATTTTAATGTCAGCATGGCGCTTACCGATGAGGGTATAGAATATTTTGAAGATATTATCGAAATGCTTTTTGAGTACATATGTTTAATTAATGCCAACACAGAAAAGCTGCCCCGCTTATATCAAGACAAAAAAAATCTTTTACAAATTGCGTTTGATAACCAAGAAAAATCACGACTTATTGATTGGGTAAGTAGTTTGAGCATCAATATGCAGCATTATGACGAATGCAACTATGTACAAGGTGACTACCTAATGGAAGGCTTTAATAAAGCAACGCACGAAATGGCGATGCAATGGTTAAAACCTAACAATATGCGTATTGTACTCATTCACCCTGACGTAGAACCCGAGCATAAAACTGCGTGGTACAACACACCCTATAAAGTAGAAAAAGTATCACCTAGTTGGCTTGATGCCCTTAGTGATATCAATAAACCACTTAAAGATATGTACCTACCCACTGCAAACCCATATCTCACTAAAGAGGTTGAGCTTTTCGAAATAGAAAAGCCCCAAGAGCAACCCACACTTTTAGTAAAAGAACCGGGGTTTGATTTTTGGTTTAAACAAGACAGCACATTTAGAGTAGCGAAAGGTCATTTTTATTTAGCTATGGACTCTGACTTTGCGGTAAAAGACGTAAAGCACATGGCGCTAACACGCTTATTTACCGATTTATTTATGGATAGTGTTGGCGAGCAGTTTTACCCAGCAGAACTGGCTGGTTTAAGTTATCATTTAACCTCCCACCAAGGGGGACTTACACTACATACTGCAGGGTTATCATCGAGCCAATTAGAACTCGTCGATGAACTTTTAGATGCGTTATTTAATGTAGATATATGTGCAAAGCGCTTTGCCGAGTATAAAAAACAACTTGTTAGGCATTGGCGTAACAGCAACCAAAACAAACCTGTTAGTGAGTTGTTTAGTATTTTAGGTGCAAAACTAATGCCTTGGAATCCACAGCCTAACGATTTAGCAGACGCTTTAAAAGCAACAAGCTTCCAGCAATTTAATGAATTTAGACAAGACTTTTTTAAGGCGTTACATGTAGAGTCTTTTTTACATGGTAACTGGCAAGAAAATCATGCTTTAGAATTTCAAAAAAAGGTGGCTGCACATTTGCAGAATGCCACAACTATCGACGATTTAAGACGCCCTTTATTTGAAATAAAAAAAGCAACACGTTATGAAATTGAGTTACCGTGTAACGATCATGCCATGGTTGTGTATTACCAGGCACAAACCAATGACGTGAACGAAAAAGTTAAAATGATGGCGTTAAATCATTTAATGAACCAAGACTACTTTAACGAGTTGCGCACAACACAACAATTAGGTTATTTGGTTGGTGCGGGTTACGCGCCTTTTAACACCCGGGCAGGCATTGCTTTTTATATACAGTCCCCTAAATTTGACTCAAAAACCTTGCTACATCGCCATACTCACTTTGTGAATCAATATTTAAGTAATATCAATGAGCTAGACGAGTATAGCTGGCAGCAACAAAAGCATGGTTTAAAAACGCATATTGCAGAAAAAGACAAAAACTTACGTTTGCGCTCACAACGATTATGGCTTGCTATAGGTAATAGAGATCATAATTTTGATATGCAAAAACGATTACTTTGTGCACTGAACATGCTGACTCTACAAGAAATTAAAGATTATGCTCTGGTACTTTTTGATGAAGATAGGCCAAGATACGAGCTTTTAAGTAACGCTAAAGTTAATAAATCTCAAAAAACAGCGGTTTACTCGCATTCTCTTTGACTCTTGAATGTGCTTGTTTTAAATTGTCATTAGTAAATTAGTAGTAATAAAAAATGATAATAAAAACAATAAAACTAAACCTATTCGCTGTATTACTTGCTTACTCGTTTGATACTTACGCCTTTGAGTCTTCATTTAAATACAATTCAGACACTCTGCTGTTATTATCGAGCGCTATTATTGCGCTCGCTTTGCCATACCTATTATTTGTTATATACAAGCTTAGGCGCTCTCGTCGCCAACTTCGCCTCTCTGAAAAACGTTTAAAAAGTACCGTTGAGGGCAGTGGTGACACCTTGTGGGATTGGAATATAAAAACAGGCGAAGTTATTCGTATTAACGATAAATACATGATGAACTCCCCCACTATTATGGGTTTCCCACCAAATAAAGGACTTATACACCCACAAGATATTCCTCATGTTGAGCATCTACTAAAAAAACATTTTGCAGAGCAAAGCGTTTTTTTTGAGGCCACATACCGGGTCAAAGATACATTTGGCAAGTGGCATTGGGTGCTTGACCGCGGCAAGGTTATCGAAAAAGATGCAAATCTAGCCCCGCTCAGAATGACAGGCACTGTTCGCGATATTTCACAGTTAAAATCAACCGAAGAACGATTAAATCTGTTTGCTAAATGTGTTGAGTCGTTTACTGATGCGCTGGCAATTTACGATAAGAACTTTAAATTAGTCGATATAAATCCCAGTTTTTTAACGTTATTTGGTGGTATGCGCGAACAATACCTAAATAAAGATTTTAATTTGCCTGGATACGATACAAGTTACGTTGAAAACATTATCGATGTAGTGCGCCAAACTGAGCATATTCAGCAAGAAATTAAACTGCGCAATAATGAGCGTGTATTGCTGCCAATAGAAATATCAATTGATGAAATTAAAAACGAGCAAAACCAAATTACTAACTACGTGGTTGTTTATTCCGATTTAACAGAGCGAAAAAAAGCAGA
>NZ_NTLW01000276.1:0-13600 GCF_002632075.1 Pseudoalteromonas sp. ESRF-bin5
AAAATTAGTAACTAAATAGGGAATCAACATGAAAACTTGTGTTAACTGCAATTAATCAACAAGCATAATAGTAGACGCCCTGCGTTCAAATAAGTTCAAAAAAAGATCAAATTAATTTAAATAACTTTAGCCCCGACTAATAAGCAACTAAACACTAAAAGCAGGCATAAAAAAAGCCAGTTCAAAATGAACTGGCTTAATCATTACTAAAAATTAGTAACTAAATAGGGAATCAACATGAAAACTTGTGTTAACTGCAATTAATCAACAAGCATAATAGTAGACGCCCTGCAGTTAAATAAGTTCAAAAAAGATCGCACTAATTTTAAAATAAATTAATTTTTTATAAGTGACAGCATTTGTTGCTCATCGAACTGTGTAAAACTCATTGATTTGTCTGTAAATAATGCATCAACAAGTGCTTGTTTATCTTCTTGCATTTTAAATACTTTTTGTTCAATTGAATGACTCATAATCAACTTATAAACAAAAACAGGGTTTGTTTGCCCAATACGATAGGCACGATCGGTAGCTTGTTTTTCTACTGCGGGGTTCCACCATGGATCGAAATGAATAACCGTATCGGCTTGCGTTAAATTAAGCCCAGTACCGCCTGCTTTTAAGCTAATTAAAAAAACAGACGTTTTGCCACTGGTAAACTCATCTATAACTTTATCGCGATGGCGAGTTTGGCCTGTTAATAAACTAAAGTTAATATCCAACTCACTTAATTGCTTAGCAATTAAATCTAACGCTGATGTAAATTGGCTAAATATAATTACTTTACGCCCCAAACTTAGCATTAAAGGGAGGTGAGTAGATAACCATTCTAATTTTGCAGACCCGGCTTGTGTATCGGGTTCAATGAGCTTTGGATGACAACAAATTTGTCTTAGCTTCAGTAAAGCCTCTAAAAAGGCAAGTTTACTTTTTTGAACGCCTTGCTCAGCAAATAAATCAATGAGCTTTTCTTCAAGGGCACGTGTTATCCCTTGATACATTTCTTTTTGTTTGGGCTCAAACTCAAACTCTTTAGTTATTTCTGTTTTTTGCGGCAGTTCTTGCGCCACTTGTGCTTTTGTTCGGCGCAGTATGAACGGCATTATGAGTGCTTTTAATTGCTCTGCACGCTGCATGTCGGCCTCACGCTCAATAGGCGTTTGAAAATGTTGTTTAAAATGAGCCTGAGAGCCTAAAAGAGAGGGCATAGCAAAGTCGAGTAAAGACTTGAGTTCAAGCAAGTTGTTTTCGATTGGGGTGCCGCTTAAGCACAATTTAAAATCAGCATTAAGACGTTTTACCAATCGAGATACTTGCGCCGTGTCATTTTTAATATATTGCGCTTCGTCTAGCACTATATTTTCAAAAAAAAGCGGTGAGTAATAAGCTATATCACGTTTTAACAAAGGGTAAGTAGTCAATATACACTGTGCTTGCGCTAGATGTTGCAGTGGCTCGTTACGATTAGACCCAAATATAGTAGTTACCTTTAATCCTTTGGTAAATTTAAGTATTTCGTTTTGCCAGTTACTCACTAAACTGGTTGGACACACGATTAGTGTAGGACCTGCCTGCGGACGATTGTACGTACTCGTTAAAAACGCAATGACCTGCAGTGTTTTACCCAACCCCATATCGTCAGCTAAAATGCCACCAAGTTTGTGGCGTTTTAAAAAACTAAGCCAATCAACACCTTGCTGTTGATACTCTCTAAGTTCGACAGACTCATTTAAACCATGCAACGATACGCTCGGCATTGTTTTATGTGTATTGTTAAGCTCCTCAAGATAGAGCTCGAGTGAATCGTCGTGCAGCTCAACATTAATTGCAGTGTGTTTTACAAGTTCTGGCAAGTACGAAAGCGGTATATTGAATTCGTCACGTGTTTTTACAAACTCAAAACGTTGCTTAAAATCAGACAAAACGTTCATGGCTGACTTATTAATAACACCAAATTGGCGGCCAACAGGGTAGTAATGAAATAACTGACTTTGTCGATTTAACGATTGATAAAGTGAATCTTCGTTACTAAACAATTGTGCAAGCTTACTGCTGTTAATAAGCACTTTACAGTGCATTTGATGCCCTGCAGCTCTATTAGCAATCAATGTAACTTCACTTTGCGGATTAGCGATATCCATCTTACCAATAGTTACTTTCCAACCATGCTCTTTAAAACTAGGAAATACCTCGTAAGTTAACCAGTGCAAATGAATTGCTGATTGCTTATTAAAAGTAAACTCGCTTTGTAAACCCCCTTTACAAAACTCAAAACCTAAATTAACAAGCTCATTGGTTACTGTGTTTTCAAGCGCGCTGTTAATTAAATTATTTGGCGCTGTACCTGCGGGGTAGTGTTTATTTTTATACTTAAATGATAAAGACAGACTTAATCCAGCCTCTTCCATAGACACTTTAATTACTGCATTACTCACTGTATGCGGTAAAACAGATTGCGTATTGGTAGGATGGGGAATAACCCCCGCACCAAAGTTATCTGCAAGCTGTTTATAAATACGGTCAAAATTAGGGCTGTGTATTGCAGGCATGGTTTGTAAGTGGGCTATTTCATCGCCACTTAACGGTGTACGTATACGGCCAACTTTTAAATGGTCAAGGTCAAGGTATGTAGGAGGTGTAGTTTTGAGTACCGCCCAATTTTTACTTTGTTCTAAATTAACAACTAATTTTGTAAGCTCTTTTTCTTGTTGCCAATTAAAACTAAGCGCCTGGCCACTTTGAGGCTTTATTGCAGTTCGAGAGCGATGCAAAAATAAGCGCTCGGTTGCAATCAACTGCTGTAACGCGCTAAACCCCCATTGACCTTTTAACTCGAGACTACCAACTGCATTTTGTGAACGAATCCAACTATAAAGTCTAAAGTCGCTTTCAAGTAAATCATTTGGCGTTATAAAGCTATTTAATTGCTGGTCTGTTAGATTGCGCCCTAAGGTATAATTTTGATCTTTATCGAAATTAGCTATTTTAGGAGATATAAATACTTTTTTATTTTCAACACTTAATACAAAAAGTAGTACTTGAGACGGTGTTGTTGATTCGGTACTTTTAAGTGTACTTAATTCACTGAACCAATCATTTATAAAATAGTCTTCGCCATACTCACCGGAGTGCTCAATTTTAAGCTTTAACAAAATGGCTGCTAGGTGTAGGCATTTTGATTTGATATTACAGGTACAGTGGGTATCAACAGAATAACCCGTTGGTAATTTACTGATCTCGATTCGCTGATTATAAGAGGCGCCGGTATCACTTTGAACGGTTGAGTCTATCACCGAAAAGTCACTGTTATGTTCTAACCAGGCGATTTTACCATTTTTATAATACGCTTTACCCTTCGCCAACACATTTGGCTTAAACAGTTTATTTATAAAACGCTCAGAAAGAGGAAACTGGGTAGCCTGCTCATTTTTAATTTCTTCAAAAATAGCCAGTAAATCATTTTTTGATAAGTTAGCAGACATGTCACTCAAAGGATTAATTTTTTAAAATAATTTTCCCAGTATATGCCTTATAAGCGCTGAGCTAAAGCACTATTCACTGTAATGTAAACTGGTTGGAGTTGATAGGTTAGTAAAAATTTGGTTTAAGGTGTTAAACAGCAGCGTAATAAAAAACGAACAGTAACTCACAAATAACAAACAAAATATAAACACCTTACACACAGCGTAGGGGCTTTACAGATCATAATTTTACTAAGAGATAAGATAACTACAGAAGAAGGACCAGGAAATGGGTAGTAGTTAGTAAAAAAATGATCTCATTAAGGCTATTTAAGTAAAACAGCTATAACAACACTAATATAGATCAAATTTTTACTAACTAGACAGACTGCTAGATCATAGTTTAACTAACTGATAGGACCTAGCAGATCGTTATTTTACTAACTAATTAAATGCACTTAATAACTTGGTCAACTGCTCTAAACGTTTGTCGGTCATTACTTTATTATTAATTTTAATCGACACATCGCCACTTTTTAAGTTTCGTTGCAACATTACATACTCGTTTTCCAACACAGCTTCTTTCTTTGAAGGGGCTTGAGGTTCAGCAGTCAATAACTTAGTGATAGCCATAGCACGCTTGTCGTCACTTGTGATGGCGTTTACCTCAGCGTTACTAGCAACATTAGCTACTAACAGGTTAAAGCTCTCAGCATCGCGCTCCTTGGCAATAACAAGCTTTTTAGCGACTTCTCTACCAACGTGATTTGCTGTTGGGTACAAAGCAATAACAGAAGACGGTATTTGCTCATACGCTTTTATTGCATCTGCAATTGCTGTGTGGGATACACCTTCAATGGCTGCAATTTCGCGATACGATCCTTTTTTACCTTGTTCAAGAAGTTCGTTTTTGGTTTGTTGATAAGCTTGACCTAATTCCCACAAGCTGGGTGCTATATATTGGTCAGACGAAACAGCTAAAATTTTAGCATCTTGCTCTGTGAAATCGCTTGAACTTAAAACAAGATAATCTGCATTACCTAAAATACACGCCATTCTGCGGCGAGAACCAGCGAGTACTAAACTTGTATCTCCTTGCTCCCAAAGCAGAGCAGGATGCTGATTTCGTCCGTCTTCACGAATAGCAGGAAGAATATCCGACACCGATTTTTCATTTAAAAGCGACTGAACACGACGGTTTTTGCCATAAACATGAGTCGTTTTTTCAATATCAGCATGTGAGATTACTTTACAAACAAGGGTAATTTGTCGCGAAGAATCACTCGGTGCTGGCATTTTAATTACATCGCCAGCATTAGCTTGTTCTAAAAGCGCATCAAGGCTGCTATTTCCTACAGCTGTTGCAAATGGGTCTAAGCGGGTGTCGTTTTTACGTTTTTTAGCCATTATTATTTAACATCCTTACTTAGGTGTATTTAATTTTGATTGAGTAGATTGCCAGTTAGATCGGATCAGCATTTCAAGTTCGTCAACAACATCTTTAATATTTTCTTGTGCTCGCATAAGAGACTCGCGACTTGCTAAACTGTCTGATGCTTTTTGATCAAAAATGGTATTAAACGATGATGAGCTCGCCGTGATCGCTGAGCTGTGGTTAATTGGGTAACTCATTACTTGGCGACCAAAAGCACTACGTACATCTTTAACAATGTCACGTTGTGAATGGTTACCTTTTACGTAATTAGTAACTAAAAACTGCATAAAGTCCCAACCTTCATGGCCAAGTGCGGCAACAGTATGATAAATCTCACCTAAGCGTTTTAAATATTTATTATTAGCATCAAAATCAACAGCTTCTGGATGAACAGGAATTAACATAGCTGTAGATGCCATTAATGCATTATAAAACATAAAGTTAAGGGTAGGGGCAGTGTCGATTAGTAATATGTCGAACTCGTCTTTTACCGGATCAATTACCTTTTCGAATAATTTATGATAATGACGTGTTTCTTCATAATTTGATGTGTCTTTGAGTAAAGTGGCGGTTTCGTGTTCAAAGTAAAAGTCATCCATACCTGAAGGTAAAACACGAATATTAGGAATATGTGTTGGTAAAAATGAACTTGAAACAAATTTTGGCCAGGTTTCACCGTCGTCTAAGTCGATACAATCGCGCATTAGATCCCCAACAGTAATGGGATCGTGTTCACTCGATGGGAAAAAACTAGATGAAGAACCTTGAGGGTCTAAATCTATAATCCCAATCCGGTATCGCTTAATATTAGTGGTGGCAAGTGCCGCTGCAATATTAACCATACTGGTTGTTTTGCCACAGCCCCCTTTGAGTGAATTAATAACAATAACTTGTAGTTTATCACTATCAGAACGGTGATCTGGCTTTATGTCCATAATATCTGCCATTGCAAATATATTAACCAATGTGTAAGCATAATGGCCGTTAGCGCCCCGTTTGATATTCAAATCGTCAAAGTCGCCATTATCATGACGACGTTTTAGTGTACGATTGTTACATCCTAATAAATCAGCGGCTGCTTTTTGGGTGTATGTTCTTAATTCTTTTTCTTCTGATTTAAGATGAGCGCGATAATGTTGAATACGTCCTTCTAATGACTTTTCAGCAACTTCGGCAGTTGCTTTTAAAAGTCGATAGGTATCAAGCGCATTATTGTTAATTGACATACTTTCCTTCCTCAAAGTTAAGCAATTAGTATAATGTCCATTCAAATACCTGTAAACAACTATTTATGACGACATGTGTTTTAAAAAGAAGACATCATAATATAAATTTACACCTTTAATATTGCTTAGTATAAATAAAGAAGTTTAAAGGTGGTTAAATATATAAGGTAATAAAGGTTAAGAGGTTAAAAGTGTAGTTTAACTATATGATAAATATAAATAAACTATAAAAAGTTAGATCAGCATTGTACGTGGTTAAGATCAGATCTTTAATAACTAACAGATCAGCATTTTATTAACTGCTAAATAAATTTTATAGTTATACACAGCTTACCCTTAAGGTTATAAACAAATAGGGCGATTAAGATCATGCTTTTACTAAGTAAATTAGAATGTTATGCACCGTTCAATGTAGAAAAAGCAGTAATCAATTGGTATAGATCTGATCTGTAGTAAGTACAGATCAGATCTATGCTAACTAACTAAGTCCTTATCCACAGGCTAGTATGAAAAAGAGCAAATTTGTCGTGCTTTGCAGTCTAAATTTAGCATAGCAGTGGACAAATTTATAACTGAGTTAGTAAAAATGAGATTTGAAATGCACGTGTTAGTATAATAATGATCTTAAATTAAAGAAAAATGCTAGTACTTAGTATAAAACTGATCTGAGTAGATTAATTAGAGCCAGATCACTTTTATACTAACTTAAACATTTAACTTTTTTTGTTTTATGTGTTGTTATTAGCTGTCGCAATAATAAATGGAAATAAGAACAATGAGCCGAAAGGTCAACATCTCGGTAGATAACTTGCCTGATACACTAAGAGGCCAAATTCACGGGGTGGAAAGTGCAATTGATAATGAAAGTTTAGCACTATTTACAGATAACAAAGATGTTCGCATTTCTATCGAGAATGCAGCTCATGGTTTACGTGCCTATTCAAATACATTTAATCATTACGATTTATGGGGACGTTTTGTTCGATCGGGTCATAAAAAACTTCCATTAGAAGAAGCGCCTAAAAAAACAATCATTACACGTAAAATATCAGAAAAAGTAGATGGTATTTTATACGATGGCGAGATAAAAATAACCCCCGCCGTTGTTAGTACGCGCAAAGACGGTGAAGATATTGAATACCTAGTATGGCCATCAGATAGAGAAGAAAAAGTAGAACGAGCTCTTATCCGTTTAGCCTCAAAAGGTAAAATAGTAAAAATAAATTTTAAGTCCGGTATTCAATATGCCGTTGTTTTTTCGATGAACGAATTAGCACAAGAACTTAAAGCCGTTGGTCAGTCCATGCCATATCCTGCAATTAAAGAATCACTTGAAGCACTTCAGGGTTCAAAACTTTCATTTAAATACTCTGCAACAGATACTAAAAATTCAGATATAGATGATTCATTCTACGAGTCAAATATGAATTTTTTATCGTCTTTGCATTTTAGTGGGAAAAAAGGTCAGGGCGGTAATGTTAAATGTGTTGCCTGTTTAAATGCTTTCGTTCATAACATGATCGATAACTTAGAATATAAAGGTTATTATTTTAACAGTGCACAAGAACTAAAGCGTGGTTTATCACGTTGGATGATGCTGCGTTTGTATCACTTATGGCGCTACGCGGCACCAGGTAAAACATATCATTTTAGATTACTTTCTATTATGGAAAAATATGGTTCGATATACTCAACCGACAACATAACAGAAAACAAATTAAAAGCATTACGTCGTGATATGACAACTACCATGAAAGACCTTATAGAAAAGGGTGCCATTTCAGAATACAGCATTACCAATGTTAAAGACGATAAGACCGGTAATATTATAGATTACACCTATGAAATGCATCCGTCAGATCAGTTTTGTGATGAAATACTTACATTGAATAAGCATAACAAACGTATTGAAATTCAAGGCGGTAAACGCATAGTTGAAAATGCCGTTTTAATAGATGAAGATAAAATAGAAGAAATAGTCGAAAAATAGTTTTTTATTTATCTTTGTTATACAAATACTAAAAGGCCACTAAATGTGGCCTTTTTAACATAATTAATTTGTTACTTGTTCAAGGTAAAGCCTATCAACCAGAAAATCATAATCTCGTTTTCGAGGATGACTATCTGGCTTTTCGTAATCTGGTAAGGTTCCTATTTTAACATCGGGCTCTGGGTTTATTAATATAAATGGTAATGCAGCACTAACGTGGTAACGATTTTGTGCAGTGTATCTGATATTTACTTGAGGACTAACTCGAGTAGGGCGTCTTATTCTTAGTTTTTCCTTTTCACCTAAGCTAGCAATCCTCATTTGTTCTTGAGCGACTAGAGATTGCCACTTTTGCTGATCGATCATTCTTGGATTTGTATAACCTGCAGATTTACTCAACATTTCAAGAGCCATCTTTTTAGTGAGGGTTTTAGTTGCATGTTTGTGCATCCATGTAAATCTAACAGAAAAAGGTGATTCACTCTCACTGTGTATTTTTCTGTATGCAGCTAAAGTAATTAAATTTGGTACTGCATTATGAACAGCTTCAAAACGAGCGTCGTTGTTATCAATACTTAGAATACATTCCTTAAATGCTGCTTTAGCTTTATTAACCTGATTAATCCTATCATTGAGTGCCTGTTTATTAGCATTTTTTATAACTAACAAACCAGGGTGCCTTCTAAGTACTCGGCTACTTAACCCTGACTTTGTATACATATCATTAAATGAATTAAGAATGGCTCGTTGGGCATTATCTCCCGTTAGTTTTGAAACGGGTATACTTTGCGGGACATTATTTTCTTCACTAGTAAGAACCTCAGGCAATTTATAGTATTCAGCTTTTGAGTATTCACATTGTTTGAGTTCATCAATTAACAATGAGGTAAGCTCACTCATTAAATCAAACTGACTTCTTATTTTTATTTTAGAGACCATCACACACCAAGAACACATCTTACTTTAATCAGAAATGATACTAACCTTTTGCTTTGATCGCTAGATCTTTATAAATTTATTGTTGCCGAGATAAACATTAATTAACATTTTAGTATGATGTGTTCTTTGCTGTTTAGCATATAAGCTCTTATTTATATTAGATATTATTTATATTAGATATTATTTATATTAGATATTATTTATATTAGATATTATTAATGTTATAGGTGGGCCGCTTAAACTTGGTTCTGCTCTTTAGCATATATAAGTGTAAATACAATCCTCATGATTATAATTTTTAAATTTAACTGTAAAGTTTAGAATACAATTGACGCAAATTAAGTATGATGTGTTCCTTCTTATTCTGTATATAATATCTGGTATTAAGCTTAGTGTTCTCGAACTCTTTGAAATTAACATTTATAGGTGTAATTAACTGATAATAAATGGTTTTAATATTAGTTTGATTAAGCTAATTTATGAAATATACACATATGGAAAGTTGTTAATTGGTGTTTATAACTAGCCCATAACAAAATAATTAGTAAATAGTGAATTTAGTACTTGAACAGAGGTACGTGCATACGTTAATTTCAGTACATCAGGTAAAGTAGGAATGAGGAAAGAATATGCAATCGTGGAACCCAAATAGCTGGAGAGAGCTGCCAATACTGCAGCAGCCACAATACCCAGATCAAGACGTGTTAAAATCTGTTGAAGGCCAATTAAAAACTGCACCCCCATTAGTTTTTGCAGAAGAAACTCGTAGTTTATTTAAGCAACTTGAAGATGTGTGTGAAGGCCGTGCATTTTTACTTCAAGGTGGCGACTGTGCAGAATCGTTTAGTGATTTTAATGCAGCAAACATTCGCGACACATTTAAAACAATTTTACAAATGGCTGTAGTTTTAACCTACGGCGGTAAATGCCCAGTTGTAAAAATTGCCCGTATGGCTGGACAGTATGCAAAACCACGTTCTGCTGATTTAGAAACTATTGACGGTGTTTCACTTCCATCATACCGTGGCGACATAATTAACAACATAGACTTCACAGCTGAAGCCCGCATACCCGATCCGCAACGTTTAATGACTGCTTACCACCATAGTGCAGCTACATTAAACTTACTACGTGCATTTGCACAAGGTGGCCTTGCAGATTTACACCAGGTCAATCGCTGGAACATGGGGTTTGTAGCCGCCAATCCTCAAAAGCAAAAGTACCAACAGCTTGCTGATAAAATTCAAGACGCATTAGAGTTTATGGAAGTATGTGGTATTAATTCTACTATAGCACCAAGCCTTAAAGAGACAGATCTCTACACATCTCACGAAGCATTGTTATTGGGCTATGAAGAAGCACTAACACGACGCGATCACTTATCAGGCGACTGGTATGACTGTTCAGCGCATTTTGTTTGGATCGGTGAACGTACACGTCAATTAGACCACGCACACATTGAGTTTTTTAAAGGAATTAAAAACCCAATTGGTGTAAAAGTAGGTCCTGGTATGGACCCAGATGAATTAATCCGCCTAATTGATGCATTAAATCCTGACAATATTCCAGGACGATTAACCTTAATTACACGCATGGGGGCAGATGTACTGCCAGAGAAACTACCAGCACTCGTACGTAAAGTACAACAAGAAGGGCGTAAGGTAATTTGGAGTTCAGACCCAATGCATGGCAATACTGAAAAAGCGACCTCTGGATACAAAACGCGTAATTTCGACAATATAATGCGCGAAATCAGCCAGTTTTTCTCTGTTCACAAAGCAGAAGGTTCGTATGCAGGTGGCGTTCATCTAGAAATGACAGGTCAGCACGTTACAGAGTGTACCGGCGGAGCGTATGGTCTATCAGACGACGATTTAGCACAACGTTACAAAACACAGTGTGACCCACGTCTTAATGCAGACCAAGTATTAGAGCTAGGGTTTTTAGTTGCTGATTTATTAAAAGACGCACGTAAATAAAGACTCTCACATATAAAAAAAGCCGCTTAACAGCGGCTTTTTTGTGGCGTAAATATTTAAATAAGTTAGTACTTACGACGCTCTAAATCCGTATCCATCAATATTTTTGCAGAAATTTCTTCAACCGAATGATGGGTTGAATTGAAGTAGGCAATTTTATGACGCTTGTAAAGCATTTCAACCTCACGTACTTCAATACGACACTGCCTTATAGATGCATATTTAGAGTTGGCCATGCGTCGATGCCTAATTGCAGCAAGTCTCTCTGGGTCAATAGTTAAACCAAACAATTTATGTTTATAAGGTACTAAACATTTAGGCAAGCCTTCGCTTTCTAAATCTTCTTCGGTAATAGGGTAGTTTGCTGCTTTAATGCCATATTGCAACGCTAAATATAAGCTCGTTGGGGTTTTACCACTTCGGCTCACACCTATTAAAATAATATCAGCCTCGGAAAAGTTTTTGATATTGCCGCCGTCGTCATTCATTAAAGCATAATTCACCGCGTCTATTCTAAAGTCATAACTTTTTTCATGTATAGAGTGTGTACGATGCATTTTTGGTACAGGTGCCACCTGTAATTCTTTTTCAATTTTTTCGCTATACGTGGTCAAAAAATCATATGGGATAGCATCCGCTGACTTTATGATTTCGCTTAAACTGTGATTAACAAATGTAAAAAACACAAAGGGCTTTTCACCCGTTTTTGCAGCTGTTGCATTTATTAACGCTTTAATTTCGTGTGCTTTTTCTTCTGTTTCTACGAAAGGAATAGTTTTGTGATTAAAATCGATTGGAAACAAAGATAACGTTGCATGCCCAAACACTTCTGATGTAATTGCTGTTCCATCAGATATATAAAATGCAGTTCTCATAATTAACCTTTTTGTTACTTTTAATCCCTAAAATGGGTTACTCACGGTTTACGCGAGGACTGTTGCCAGTGTAGAATGAAGGTGGCCTTTATAAAAGGTTTTCTTTCTTAACTCTCACAGTTTCAACTACAATTTGTTTTTTGGAGAAAGACCCGTGCAAGAATACGTTCTCTGGTATCAAGAGCTTGGTATGCAAGATGTTCCTCGAGTTGGCGGCAAAAATGCCTCTCTTGGTGAAATGATCTCTAACCTAGCTAACGCTGGTGTACAAGTACCGGGTGGTTTCGCAACAACCGCCGATGCTTTTAATGAGTTTTTAGACCAATCAGGACTCAATGCCAAAATTCATGACATCTTAGATACACTCGATGTTGATGATGTAAATACACTCGCCAAAGTAGGTGCCGATATCCGCCAATGGATAATCGATACACCATTCCAACCAAATTTAGACCAAGCCATTCGCGATGCATACAGCCAACTTCATGGTGATACATCAGCTGATGTGTCATTTGCTGTACGTTCATCAGCAACCGCTGAGGATATGCCAGACGCATCTTTTGCAGGCCAACAAGAAACATTTTTAAATGTTGTTGGTATCGATTCGGTTATGGTTGCTATAAAGCATGTATTTGCATCTTTGTTTAACGACCGCGCAATTTCTTATCGTGTTCACCAAGGTTACGATCATCGTGGTGTTGCATTATCAGCAGGCATACAGCGTATGGTACGCTCTGATAAATCAGCATCTGGCGTTATGTTCAGTATCGACACTGAATCTGGCTTTGAAGATGTTGTATTTGTAACCTCAAGCTACGGTTTAGGTGAAATGGTTGTACAGGGTGCTGTTAACCCAGACGAATTTTATGTACATAAACCAACATTACTTAAAGATAAGCCATCAGTAGTGCGTCGTAATATTGGCTCTAAAGCCATTCAAATGATTTATTCAAACGACAAAGCCCATGGTAAACAAGTAGAAATAGTTGACGTAAACCCTGAACTTTCTAACAAATTTTCGATTACAGATGAAGAAGTACAAGACCTTGCCAAGCAAGCTGTAATCATTGAAAAACATTACGGTCGTCCTATGGACATCGAATGGGCAAAAGACGGCAACGACGGCAAACTATATATAGTACAAGCTCGTCCAGAAACTGTGCGTTCAAACGAAGATACAAATGTAATGGAGCGTTTTCAGTTAAACGGTTCAAGTAACGTTGTTGTAGAAGGTCGTGCAATTGGTCATAAAATTGGTAGCGGTGTTGTACGTGTTCTTGACTCGATTGATGAAATGGATCAAGTGCAAGTTGGTGACATTTTAGTCACCGACATGACCGACCCAGACTGGGAACCTATCATGAAGCGTGCAGCAGCGATTGTTACAAATCGTGGTGGCCGCACATGTCACGCAGCAATCATTGCTCGTGAACTGGGTATCCCTGCAGTTGTAGGATGTGGCAATGCAACCGACTTAATCAAAGCTGGTCAAGAAGTCACTGTATCATGTGCCGAAGGCGATACTGGTTTCATTTACGAAGGTATTTTAGATTTTGAAGTGCTTACTTCACGTGTTGACGAAATGCCAAACCTACCAATGAAAGTGATGATGAACGTGGGTAACCCGGACCGCGCATTCGACTTTGCACGTTTGCCACACTCAGGTGTTGGCCTTGCACGTGTTGAATTCATCAT
>NZ_NTLW01000048.1:0-13168 GCF_002632075.1 Pseudoalteromonas sp. ESRF-bin5
TAATATAATCATTAAAATAAAATAACTAAGTAATGTTTGGCTGCCTTGCCCTCTAGCATCTACTTCAGCTAATAATTTATCTGCTAATATGCGGGTTAAACCAGACTTTGATATTGCAACTGCGAATGCACCAAGCATTGCATAACTTAAGGCAATTTCAGCGCCTGCTGACAAACCCGAATTAAATGCATCTAAACTTTCTTTTATTCCTAAACCAGCAGTTAACCCAGCAACTAAAGCAGACAATGTCATAGCTACAATAACATTGACACGAACCAAGGTGAGCGCAAGCATTAAAATCACGCCAACAACAACAGCATTCATAGTTTTCTCTATTTTGAACTTTTAATTAATTTTATCAGATCTTTAGCTTTGGTTTTGCGCTCTTTGGTAAACGGTTTGTTAGCATAACGGCTGTTTTCGAATAAATGTTTAAATTCTATTAGCTCCTTAGACGCGTTAGGTCTTTGCTTTGCCATATGATCAAGTTGTTGTGACGGACTAAGAGAATCGACCGATGTAATTTTGTTTTTATTTCCCCAATCAAAAACTTCATTATAGGCTTTAACTATAGGGGGGAGTTTAACTGGTTTTGCTTTTGGCCAGTTTAAATACACAAAGTAAATTGCAAAACTTAACCCAGCTGTAATTAATACAACTAAAGGCACCATCCAACTTTTTTTATTACCAAAGATGGATTTTAAAAAATCATTTTGTTTTTCTTGATCAAAGCCAAGCACCCAACTAGACCATTGATAATCTAGTTGCTCTAGTTCAAGCCTTAACCAGTTTATTGCTGCAAATTTACTTAAGCTAACTAAGCCGAAATCTAAATTATTTTTAAATTCTTCGTTTAGCTCTTGGTTTTGGGAAAGCGATCCATTTAAGCGCTCGGGAGCAACAACAGCAGTGGCATCAAAAATAGTCCAGCCGGTATTTTGTAAATATACTTCAACCCAAGCATGGGCGTCATATTGGCGAACAGTTAGCGTGTTATTGTCGCTATTATATTCACCACCTAAATAACCACTGACTACACGTGCAGGTATGCCCGCAACCCTAAAAATATAAGCAGCGGCACTGGCATAATGCCCGCAAAAGCCACGTTTATTATCAAATAAAAATTGGTCTAGTGTATTATCGCCACTCATTGGGGTCGGCGTTAATGTATAGGTAAAGTTTTGCTCTACAAAGTACGCTAGTAATGCGTCATAAAAAGCCTGCTCATTGGTAACTTGTTCTTTTAACTGTAAAGCAAACTTATTAGTTTTAATATTTTGCTTTAAACTTAAAAATGTATATCTATTTCTTTCAAATTCGTTAAGTGAATTTACTGAAAATTGATAACTTGCCACATCATATTGCAGGCTTTTTGCTTGGTAATTGTTTTTCCTTAATAATCCAAGCGCATTAGCGCTTACATTTTTACTGTTGCTGGTTGAATAAGTTAAGCCATAAAGCCATTTTTGCGTTGCAGGTTCTGCAATGATTGAATAGTTTGCAATAAGTATGCTTTTTTCGGATATTAAGTTTTGGTTTGTTTGTTGGTTACTGTATTTTAAAAAATCAGACGCAAGCCATGCATTGCCATTAAATTCATCATGAATAATTGCACGCCAATAGTAAGGTGTTGCAGGCGGGGGGTTATTAAAAGTAGCTCTAAATACTAGTTCATCTGAGTTAGACAATTTAGCAATATCAAACGGATCTACTTTCTCAGAGAGCCCAGTTTTAGCAAGTTTTGGCCCGGGTAACTGCCAAAACGCAGGCATTTTTGGTAAAAACAACAGTAAAAAAACAGCCAGTGGTAACGCCATTAATAATAACTTTGAACTTTGTTTAGCGCTTATTTTTAAGTTGTGTTTAGATTCTAATAAACCCATTACTGAAAAATTTAATACATATAAAAAGCTAACAACAGCAGTGGTAAATATAGTTTGGCTAAATAAGTAAACCGACGACAATGAAAAAAAAGTAAGCGTTGTAATTACCTGATAATGCTTTTTATTTTTAGCTTGTAAAAGTTTAAATAAGCTTGATAACAACAGCATGGCCACAAACAATATTACAGTATCGGACATTCCTATTGTAAATATCATTAAACCCAAAGCACCAGCGGCAAGTATGTTTGCAAGCCATGCATTAGGCTTTACGATATTTTTGGATGTAATAACTGCATTCCATAGGCATAAGCCAGCTAATACACTAATAAATGGGAGTGGCAGGTGTGCTGTAAAAAATAGAACTAAACAGGCGTAAATAAAACACAAAGAGAAGTTAATTACTTTTTCATTTTTAAGTTCAATCATTGCTTTTCACCTGCAAATGAACTTAAGCATTCTAAACAGTGTTGCTTATGGGCTTGTCCGGTATTAATACTGATTAATTTACTTGGTAGTTTTAACATGAAAGGGGTGTTGTGCTCAGTGGCTTCACACACTAAATAACACAACTGGCTAAGGCGTTGTTCTGTAGCACCACTCATTAAATTAAAATCAAACAAAGCATCAGTGGCTTTAAAATCTACAAAGTCTTTGACTAATAATTGCTTTGTTTTAGCGTAGTGTTTCCACGATATTCTGCTTAAGCCCATTTCGGGTTGATGAATTAATAGATTGTCGAATTCTTCAGTTCCCGACTTTTTTGTCATTCCATTTTGTGTATTTTCATCTTGTGAAGAAATGTGTGCATCGCTTAATACGTACTCGTGAGCAGGGTAAACAAAAGTTTTAGTTTGTACTTGTAAATAGCTCCATACAGATACCAAACCAAAAGGATAGTTACTGGCTATTTTTATTCGTTCTAATTTGTAGCAACCTCGTGTTTCATACGGAAGCGGTAAACTGCTACTAATCGATTTATTTGAAATTTCATCATGATGTGTACTTGCTTTTAAATCATTGTTATAGGTAATAGAGAGCGATTGGCAGATTGAATTACTATGTAAGTTCAATTTTAAAATGGGTTGTTGTGGAGAAAAACTAGGTAATACTTTATCAAAAGTCACTGTTAAGCCTTTCGCATTGCTGTAGCCCATAAAAACAGTTAATACAATGACCACGAACATCAGATACGACATGATCAAAATTAAATTATTTTGATAATTTATACCCATTATAAAGTTTAAAATAGCCACAATAATAAAATACCACCCAAGGGATGATGGTAAAACATAGATTGTGTTGTGCTCTAACGTAATTGAATTTTTTTGGTGTTTATGTTTTAAAAATTTATCAAAAACAGAACGTTTTAAAGATGCAAATATGCTTAAGCGTTTTGATTTTTTAGATGGCATAAAAGCTACACCGGAACCGGCACAGCATTTAAAATGTCATTCACTTGAGCTTCACCCGATTCATTATGCAAACCTAAGCGGTGCTGGCACACACTTGTAAAAACTGCTTGTATATCTTCAGGAACTACATAATCGCGTCCATCAATATAAGCCCATGATTTAGCAGCCTTAGCTAATGCAATACTTGCTCGAGGTGATAATGAAGACGCAAACGCATTGCTGCTTCTTGTATAATTAACAAGCTCTATAATGTAATCAACAACGGGAGTACTAAGTGTAACTTCACTAATTTGTGCCTGAATTTGTTTTAATTGCTGCTTATCTATCCGTTTGGGTAGTTGGCTGTAGTCGCGTTTTTGCATATTTAAAATTAAACGTTTTTCAGCTTCTTTTTGAGGAAAACCAAGGCTTATACGCATTAAAAATCGATCTAACTGAGATTCTGGTAACGGATAAGTACCCGACTGGTATAAAGGATTTTGCGTAGCAATAACAAAAAATGGATCTGGAAGGCTATACTTTTTGCCATCAACAGTGACTTGTTGTTCTTCCATGGCTTCAAGTAATGCACTTTGCGTTTTTGGCCCTGTACGGTTTATTTCGTCAGCTAATACAACTTGACTAAAAATAGGGCCTTTATGAAACGTAAAGCTGTGATCGTTACTATTAAATACATTTGTACCGAGTATATCGGCAGGTAGTAAGTCACTTGTAAATTGAATTCGTTGGTAAGATAAGCCAAGTACTGCCGCTAAACCATGAGAAAGAGTGGTTTTTCCCATGCCAGGCAAGTCTTCAATTAGTAAGTGTCCTTCGCTAAACAAGCAAGTTAGTGCTAATTTTATCTGTTTTTGTTTTCCAAAAATAACATCTGATAAGTCTTCAATAATCGCTTTAACGGAGCTTTGCATGCTAACCTTTTATTATTCTATGTGTTCGAGACGTTTCATTACGGTATCAACTTTTTTTGCATTAAAAGGTTTTGCTATAAACCCTTTAGCTCCAAGCTCCCAAGTATTCTGAACATTTTCTAAGCTGTTATGACCTGAGCACATAACTACATGTGCGTTTGGGTAGGTTATATTAATAAATTCTAAAATATCAGTCCCATCAGAGTCGGGTAAATCTACATCTAAAAAAATCACACTAGGGCATTTTTTATCAATAACTGGCTTGGCAGAGCTAAAATCCGTGCTTTCTAAAATATCTTCATAACCCAGTTCGGTTAATATTTGGTTTAGGTAATCACGGATTTCTTTAACATCGTCAATGATGAGGATAGGCTCTAAAGGGCGAACAAATTCCATATGTAAGTTACTTCTTTTAATACTTCTTAAGTACATTAATATTAAGCTATGACCATAATAACCTCAAGAACGTTGCTTAAAAAATCACAATACATCCATACTTTTGTTGATTTTGTATTCTGCTTAAAAAATATCAAAACAACACTCAATTCTACTACTTTCTAATTAATTTAAAAGTTATCCATTTTATAAACACCCGCACACTCGTTTTTTCAACCACATCTAATAAATTTACAAGTCATTGATATTAAGACTTTTAAATTAACAATTCTAATTTTGTAAATGTTTTGTAATAAAAAATCGTTGACCTATTAAAATCATTCTGTGATTATGCTCAGCAGTTGAGCTTATGCTCATTTGTGGATTTTATTATAAATTCACATCCAATGCTCATAATGCTTTTCTACACACTCACACTAAACACTACACAACACGAAGAGCTTATTATGTTAAAAAATAAAAATACAAAATTCGCAATCTCACTATTAACAGCTGCAATGGCTACCTCTATGTCAGCTCAAGCTGATGTTTCTGACTACTTAGACCGCGTTGATGTCGACTTTTTATTAATGCAAAATTTCCAGTCTATTCAAGCAAAAGAGGGGGCGTTTCGTCCTGAAGATGAAGTACAAGAATCTGGATTTGGCCGTGTAAGAGCAAATTTACAGCTTAAATTTCATATTAACGAATTTATTACAGCTGATATTGATATAGCTGAAGAACCAAATGATTTTGGTGGCGGCGACCGAGATTTTTCATTTCATAATGACTTTGCCGGTGTTGAGTTTGATTTATTTGGCCTTTATGGAACACCAAAAGAAGATGAGAATCTGACCCTTAGGCTTGGTAACATTGGTGCATCACCGTTACAATTCAAAGGATTCCAAGATGGAGCAGATAACCAAGGTAATGCATTAATTGGTAACGGAATAACTGATTACGCTACAGCTGAAAACGGCGCGCAACTTAGTTACACAAAAACTTACGACAGCGGTTTTCTTCGCTCATACAATGTGGCTGGCCATATAACAACCTCAAGCTTTGGCGAAGCATTCCAAGAAGACCGTGGTTACAATTACCGTTTACAAGGCACATTAGAATTTGAAGGTGGTTTCAAAGCGGGTTTAAATCTTTTCAAGGCCAATCAAGGCGACCAGTTAAACTTTGAAAATGGTGTAGCTAGTTTAGACGGAGTAACTACAACAAACTATCGTTTTGGCGATGGTGAAAACTATAACTTTTCTGCCTCACCATCAAATGAACGTGACACGCACGTAGGTGCAATGCCCGGACTAGAGCAGTCAATCATACAACTAAATCTAGCATACCAACCATCTGACGAAACAAGTTTAGTGTTCATGGTTGGTAAATCATCAGATGATTACACATTTGCAGATGCTGCGGGCAATGCAGTTGCAGGAATTACATACTTTGGTACCGATGGAGTAGCCGACGCTAATGGCACAACGTACGATTCAAACAGTGTGATCAAAGGTGATACATCAGTAGAATATTTTGTTTTTGAAGCACAACAATACCTTATCCCTAAACAGTTATATGTAGCAGCTCGTTATTCAGAAGCAGAAAATACATCTGATTTAATTGAGCAAACAGACAATACAGTAGAGCGTATTCAAGTTGCTGCGGGCTACTGGTTTAACGATAAAACGTTATTAAAAGTGGAATATGTAAATCAAGAAGAAGGCGTTAACTCTGCAGGCCAAATAGGCGCTGGTTTTGACGGTTTCACATCTGAGATTTCAGTAAAATTTTAATTTATATTCAGCAACTTAGTACTTAATATTCACGTAATTGAAGCTATTTTAATTAAGTACAAGTGCACCTTTTATTGTTAGAGATAAGGTATTCAAAATGAAAAATAAATTATTAATGCTTGCCTGTGGCATAATGGCAATGAGCAACGCTTACGCAAAAGAAACAATTACAATTGCTACTGTAAATAATGGTGACATGATCACCATGAAAGAACTAAGCAATGAATTCACCAGTCAAAACCCTGATATAGATTTGAAGTGGGTAACACTTGAAGAAAATATTTTACGCCAACGTGTAACAACAGACGTGGCCACAAAAGGCGGTCAGTATGATGTTATGACCATCGGTACTTATGAAGTACCAATTTGGGGCAAACAGAACTGGTTAACAGAGTTAGATAACCTTGGCAAAAATTACGATTTAGATGATTTACTACCCGCTATTCGAAGCGGCCTTACCGTTAACGATAAGCTATACGCCGCTCCTTTCTATGGCGAAAGCTCAATGGTTATGTACCGTACTGATTTAATGGCAAAAGCTGGGTTAACAATGCCTAAAGCACCGTCTTGGGACTTTATTAGAAAAGCAGCAAAAGCGATGACCAGTAAAGAGGATGGCGTTTATGGTATGTGTTTGCGTGGTAAAGCCGGTTGGGGAGAAAATATTGCACTGATTACATCAATGGCTAACTCATTCGGTGCACGTTGGTTTGACGAAAACTGGAAGCCTCAGTTTAATACACCTGAATGGGAAAAAACTCTTCAGTACTATGTTGATGTTATGAATGAATCAGGTCCTGCGGGTTCGTCAGCTAATGGCTTTAACGAAAATCTAGCATTATTTCAAACCGGCAAGTGTGGTATATGGATTGATGCAACAGTAGCTGGCGCATTTGTTACAAACAAAACAGATTCTGAAGTAGCCGATAAAGTTGGTTTTGCACTCGCACCTGACAACGGGCTAGGTAAACGTGGTAATTGGTTATGGTCGTGGACACTAGCCATTCCTTCAAGCAGTAAAAAACAAGATGCTGCAATGAAATTTATCAGCTGGGCAACATCTAAAGAATATACTCAACTTGTAGCCGATAAAAAAGGCTGGGCAAAAGTGCCACCGGGTACTCGTAAATCTTTATACAGTAACTCTCAGTATATGGAAGCAGCGCCTTTTGCTCAAATAACATTAGATTCAATCGAAACCGCAGATCCTAAAAACCCAACCGTAAAACCTGTTCCTTATGTTGGTATTCAGTTTGTTGCTATTCCGGAGTTTCAAGGGATAGGAACAGCAGTAGGGCAACAATTTTCAGCCGCTTTAACTGGGCAAATGACCGTTAAACAAGCGTTAAGCTCATCTCAACGTTTAGTTGAAAGAGCCATGCGAAAAGCGCGTTACCCTAAGTAGTATCAATTATAGGTGGGCAAGCTCTCAACTTGCCCTGTATTTTATGTCAGTTCTATTTATGATTTTACATATTATTAAGGGTTTCTGATTTTCACTTAATAGTGAGTAAATAGAATTGGCTTTTTTAAGGTCACCGTTATGGCAACAACTAACTCGCGTACGCTTGCTCGGTTCATGCTTCTTCCTAGCGTAACATTGTTACTCGCTTGGATGATTGTTCCGCTGTGTATGACATTGTATTTTTCATTCATTGATTACAATTTATTGGTTCCTGGAGATAAAGAATTTGTAGGTTTTTTAAACTATGAGTTTTTTTTAACTGATCCGGCGTTTTTTGAATCTTTTTTTAACACGCTTTATTTAGTTACTGGCGTGTTACTCATTACCATTTGTGGTGGTATAGGTTTGGCTATTTTATTAGACCAAGCAATATGGGGACGTAATTACGTTCGTATAATGGTACTTGCGCCATTTTTTGTTATGCCAACGGTTTCAGCCTTAGTTTGGAAAAACATGCTCATGAACCCTGTAAATGGTTTGTTTGCTCACTTTGCAATTTGGTTAGGTTTTGAGCCAATAGACTTTTTTGCTCAAATGCCGTTATTTTCAATCATTATAATTGTGTCTTGGCAGTGGTTACCATTTGCAGCACTGATTCTGCTTACAGCTATTCAATCACTAGACCGCGAACAATTAGAAGCCGCTGATTTAGATGGTGCTGGCCCATTTAGTAAGTTTTTCTATATTGTTTTACCTCATTTATCTCGCGCTGTGACTGCGGTGATATTAATTGAAACCATCTTTTTACTCTCTATATTTGCTGAAATATTGGTTACAACAAGCGGTGGGCCAGGTTATTCATCAACAAATATTACTTATTTAATTTATACCCAATCATTACTGCAATTTGATGTAGGTGGTGGTTCGGCAGGTGGCATTGTTGCCGTGATCATTGCAAATATAGTAGCAATATTTTTAATGCGCTTAATTGGCAAAAACTTGGAGGGGTAAAATGAGTATTAAAAATAACACACGTTCAACACTTATTTATACCATAGCGGCATGGACAGTCAGTTCAATGATTTTCTTCCCTATTTTATGGACGTTGATCACAAGTTTTAAAACAGAATCTGAGGCTATATCAGCTACACCCACTTTGTTTGCATTCGAGTGGACGCTAATAAATTACTCAGATGTATTATCACGTTCACCATACTTTACGCATTTTTGGAATTCGGTTGTTATTTCATTAGGGTCAAGTTTATTAGGTTTATTAATCGCTGTTCCGGCTGCATGGTCTATGGCTTTTGTGCAAAGTAAAAAAACAAAAAATTTACTAATGTGGATGCTTTCGACCAAAATGCTACCGCCGGTAGGGGTGCTAATACCTATTTACTTATTATTTCGCGACTTCGGTTTACTCGATACAAAACTAGGTTTAGTTATCGTGATGACCCTTATAAATTTACCAATTATGATCTGGATGCTTTATACCTACTTCAGAGAAATACCGGGTGAAATATTAGAAGCTTCACGCATGGATGGTGCAACAATTGGCGAAGAAATATTTCATGTATTACTGCCTATAGCCTTACCTGGCATTGCTTCAACATTATTATTAAATGTAATTTTAGCCTGGAACGAGGCATTTTGGACTTTAATATTAACCGCAGCAAATGCTGCACCGTTAACTGCATTTATAGCCAGTTATTCAAGCCCTGAAGGGTTATTTTACGCCAAATTATCGGCAGCATCTGCCATGGCCATTGTGCCAATTTTAATTCTTGGTTGGTTTAGTCAAAAACAATTAGTGCGCGGCTTAAGCTTTGGCGCAGTAAAGTAGGAGAACACACATGGGCAGCATCACACTAAAACAAGTCACTAAAAACTTTGACGACGTAAACGTTATTAAACCGTTAGATTTAGAAATTAAAGACGGTGAATTTATTGTTTTCGTTGGGCCATCAGGCTGTGGTAAATCAACATTACTACGCATGATTGCGGGGCTTGAAGACACAACAAGCGGAAATATTGAAATAGATGGGCAAGATGCAACACATACACCACCTGCTAAAAGAGGCTTAGCAATGGTGTTCCAATCTTATGCGTTGTACCCACATATGAGCGTTCGCAATAACATTGCTTTTCCACTTAAGCGCGCTAAAGTAAGCGCTGCAGAAATAGAAACTAAAATCGCTAACGCCGCTAAAATTCTTAATTTAACTGATTATCTAGATCGAAAACCAGGACAGCTATCAGGTGGTCAACGTCAACGAGTAGCAATAGGGCGCGCAATTGTTAGACAACCCTCTGCATTTTTATTCGATGAGCCACTATCAAATTTAGATGCTTCATTGCGTGTAAATATGCGTCTTGAAATTTCAGAGCTGCATAAAAGTTTAGCCACTACAATGATCTATGTAACTCACGACCAAGTTGAAGCAATGACAATGGCCGACAGAATTGCCGTATTTAATGGCGGTATTATCGAGCAAGTAGGCACTCCATTGGAACTTTATCAATACCCAGTAAATAAATTTGTTGCAGGTTTTATTGGTTCACCAAAAATGAACTTTATTGATATTCCAAATGGTGACACTAATGGAGCGTCAAGCTTAGGTGTTCGTCCAGAGCACTTTATAATATCGCAAGATACAGGCACGTGGTCAGGTAAAGTAGGGGTAATTGAGCACTTAGGGTCTGAGAGCTTTCTACATGTAACACTTACAAATGGCAGCACAGTGACAGTAAAAGCTGATGGTGATTGCTCGCTCCAATACGGTGACTCTGTATTTTTAACTGCGCAAGAAAATAAAGTACACAAGTTTGATAAAAATGGGGTAACGATTAAAGCTAGCAACTAAGTTTGAAAGCAACAGAGCCAATACCTTATTTAGTCATAATTAACTTTAAGGTATTGGTTATTAGCTCATTATTGGCTTCGGCATTATATAAATAAATGATATATTTGCCTTAAAGCATAAGTTTGAAGCCATTAATAATATCAAACACAAGTTACTCCTTAATTACAGAGGTTTAAGTGGCAAAATTATCGAACACAGAAATAAGAAAACTTGATGATGCAGCAAGAGCGGGGTGGTTATATTATGTCGCCGGCCAAACTCAAGACGAAATAGCGAAAAAGCTTAATGTATCTCGTCAGTCAGCACAGCGAATGGTCGCTTTATCAGTTAGCCAAGGCCTAATAAAAGTAAGACTCGATCACCCCATTGCCAAATGTATGGATTTAGCAGAAAAATTAAAAAGCCGATTTGGTTTAGCATCATGTGAAGTGGTGCCAAGCGACCCTTCTGAACCATCATCTACAGTTGGACTTGCACAAGCTGGTGCCGCTGAGATACAGCGCCATTTGAAATCAGAAACGCCAAAAGTATTAGCAATGGGAACAGGTAGAGTTTTGCGTGCTATTGTTGATGAACTACCAATACTTGATTGCCCACAACATAAAATAGTGGCTATGTTAGGTAACATGGCGTTAGATGGTTCGGCTTCGCCTTACGATGTTGTAGTTAGAATGGCTGAACACACTAATGCAAAACATTATCCGATGCCATTGCCAGTTTTACCGCGCAGTATTGAAGAAAAAAACCAACTACATGCACAACATAATATAACTGCTAACCTGAAGCTTGCTAAAAATGCAGACGTAACTTTTGTTGGCATTGGTAGTTTAGGTGAAAAGTCACCATTACACATAGATGGTTTTGTTGACGCTGATGAATTAAAAGAGCTTCAAGACTTAGGCGCCGTTGGCGAAATGATCAGCTGGGTTTACGATAAAAATGGTAAATTGCTAGATTGCACTGTAAACCAACGCGTTGCGAGTACGCCATTAGTAACAAATGAACACAAACAAATTTATGCAATAGCTGCAGGTGAAGAAAAAGTGTTGGCTATACTAGGCGCAGTAAGATCAAATATGATTAGTGGTTTAATCACTAACGAATATACCGCAGAACGTTTACTCAGCATTGATTGAGTTATTTGAACATTGCATTGTGTATTACAAAATTTTTATAGCGAACAAAACGACCTAATGTCCGATACCGTCTAGTATTGGACATAATAAGAGTGCATTTATGCGCTTTTATTAAATAACATTTAACTACCTATAATTTATATTATGTTAAATAAGGTGAATTAAAAGATATTCTAGGTAAGTAGCTTCTATTATTTACGGTTAACCCCCTATTTTTGGTGTTTTGAGTATTAGTTCTTTTAAGGTTGGTTCTTCAAGGTGTTTTTAATACATTCCCATAAAATTTTAGGAATGATAAATGAATTTAGTCAGCATTGGTTTCTCTTTCTTCTTGGGTTTCCATTTCAGACTTGAGCTCCTCAATGCCAATTTTTTTCTCTAAGCCGCATTTTGACTTCGGAAAGATTATTTTCATACAATGCTTCGATTAGTGTTTCATTTTGAATAAGTAACCTTTCTAGATGATATAGTTCTTCTAAGGCATCATTTATTGTTGTAATGCTTTTTATGCAATCAAGCTTTGAATTATATATCTTCTCAGCATCTTTGAACCTCTTATTGGTTTTCTCACGTATGGTATTAATAAATTCCAAAATACATTTAATATTATCATCCTCTAACTTGGAGTCAAAAACCAAATTAGACAATGAAGTAACCTTATATTTTTCAGTTAGGTGAACAGATTTATATCGAGAAATTAAAACGTACAAATCTCGTTTAATTTTACTTAATTGAACAAGTTCCTCATGCTCTCTAGACATACGCGAATTTTTGTATGTTTTAACACTAATATATACAGCGGAACAACCTATCAAAAAAGTTATCAAGGGTTGAAAAGCATTTAAAATAAGTAAAAAACTCTCTAAAAGTTTAATCAATTTTATTCCTTTATTTAAAATGTGATTATTCAAGTGTCCCTAAACCCTTGGCTTTTCGCAACTAATTTTTTAAAGTATAAATACTTCGCTCAATTGTATTGCAATTATCTAAACCTGTTAGGCAACCTTCTAAGCAATTGGCAGCATTGGCAGCTGAAGCTAGTAATATGCTTGTTAAGGTTAGTGATATATTTATAAATGATTTCATTGTTGTTTTATCCTGTATAAATGAGGATAAAAACCTAACAAGGTTATGTTACAGATATATTTAACTTTATACATATATTCAATAAGTTAATTGCATATATGTATATTTAGCACTTAAGTATTGTGTTTAATTGTTAATTTATTCGTTCCAGTTAATCGGTTAATCGGTTAATCGGTTAATCGGTTAATCGGTTAATCGGTTAATCGGTTAATCGGTTAATCGGTTAATCGGTTAATCGGTTAATCGGTTAATCGGTTAATCGGTTAATCGGTTAATCGGTTAATCGGTTAATCGGTTAAT
>NZ_NTLW01000320.1:0-33602 GCF_002632075.1 Pseudoalteromonas sp. ESRF-bin5
TCTTGAGGACAAACACGGCCACATACTTCAGGCAAACTGTTTGTTCGATGAGAAAGCTCCGCAGCTTCTAATATACGCCCTGTGCGAATTAGTTTAAGCCACTGTGGAATGTAATTATGTACCGGACATTTCCATTCACAGTATGGGTTACCACAATCCAAGCAACGATCCGCTTGAGAGTTAACCTGATTCTCTGAAAAGGGTTCGTAAATTTCTACAAATGATTTTTTACGTGACGAAATTGGCTTTTTGCGTGGATCTACACGCTGCACGTCTATAAATTGATATACATTTTCGCTCATACTGCCCCCTTATTGCGCCTGAACACGTAGTTCGGCACTACTACGGGCGCGATGCCCGAGTAAACTTTTTACGTCACTTGATTTAGGTTTTACTAATTTAAACATAGGTAAGTAGAGCTCAAAATTAGCTAAAATACTTTCTGCTCTGCATGAGCCTGTTAGCTCTAAATGCTCAGCAATTAATCCACGTAAATGCTCTTGGTGTGACGTTAATGCTTCTAATGTCACAACTTCAACAAGCTCTGGGTTTATGCGTTTTTCAAAGTCGTTTCGCTCATCTAAAACATAGGCAAAACCACCGGTCATACCCGCCCCAAAGTTAACACCTACATTACCAAGCACACACACAACACCACCGGTCATGTATTCACAGCCATTATCGCCAACGCCTTCAACAACTGCTTGCACGCCTGAATTACGAACTGCGAAGCGCTCACCTGCGCACCCTGCAGCAAACAATTTACCGCCCGTTGCACCGTATAAACAGGTATTACCAATAATCGTTGCTTTATGACTTTCAAATGATGAACCCACTGGCGGACGAATAACGAGCTTGCCACCAGCCATGCCTTTACCAACGTAGTCATTAGCGTCACCAACGAGGGTCATTTCAAGGCCACCTGCGTTCCAAACACCAAACGATTGACCAGCCGTGCCATGGAGCTCGATTGCTACCGGGTCAGCCGCCATACCCTGATTTCCGTGTTTATCAGCAATGTAGCCTGATAGCATTGCACCAACTGAACGGTCTGTATTACAAATTCGGCTAACAAGTGAAATACCACTTGAAGCATCTATCGCTTCTTGCGCTTTTCCTAATAGGCTTTCGTTAAGCTTGCCTAAATAATGTGAGCTATTTGGCGCGCTACAAAATAACGTTTCGCCTGTTGGATTGTTTGGCTGCGCAATAACAGAAGATAAATCTATCTTTTTCTGTTTGGCTGTTTTGCCCTCAATTGCTTCAAGTAAATCAAGACGACCAATTAAATCTGTTAAGTTTGCAATACCTAGGCTTGCCATGATTTCACGCGCTTCTTGTGCAATAAACTTAAAGTAGTTCATCGCCATTTCAGGTAAGCCATGGTAATGCTTTTGACGAAGTGTTTCGTCTTGCGTTGCAACACCGGTTGCACAGTTATTTAGATGACAAATACGTAGATATTTACACCCTAATGCCACCATAGGGCCTGTACCAAAACCAAAGCTTTCAGCACCTAAAATAGCAGCTTTAATAATATCTAAACCTGTTTTTAAACCACCATCTGTTTGCAAACGAATACGATGACGAAGGCCATTTTCTACAAGGGCTTGCTGTGTTTCAGCTAGACCTAGTTCCCATGGGCTGCCTGCATATTTTACTGATGTTAGCGGGCTTGCGCCTGTGCCGCCGTCGTAGCCAGATATAGTAATTAAATCAGCATATGCTTTAGCTACACCTGTTGCTATGGTGCCAACACCTGGTTCCGACACTAGTTTTACTGATACTAGTGCCTTTGGATTTACTTGCTTTAAATCGAAAATTAGCTGAGCAAGATCCTCAATAGAATAAATATCATGATGCGGTGGCGGTGAAATTAACGTCACGCCAGGTACCGAATAGCGAAGTTTAGCAATATAAGGTGTTACTTTTTCACCCGGAAGTTGCCCGCCTTCACCTGGTTTTGCACCCTGCGCTACTTTAATTTGAATTACATCTGCGCTACGTAAATAATGCGGTGTAACACCAAATCGACCTGAAGCTACTTGCTTAATACGTGAGTTTTTCTCAGTGCCGTAACGAAGTTTATCTTCACCACCTTCACCTGAATTTGAACAACCACCCAGGCGGTTCATTGCAATTGCGAGTGCTTCATGAGCCTCTGGCGATAAAGCACCAATACTCATTGCAGCTGAGTCAAAACGTTTGTAAAGCGCTTCTGCAGGCTCTACATCATCAATACTAATTCCATTTTCTGGTAATTTAAGTGCCAGCATATCGCGTAATGTTGAAATAGGGCGATTATTAACAAGCTTTGCATACTCGTTGTAATCTCTATATTCACCAGAGCGAACTGCTACCTGCAGTGTTTGGATCACATCTGGGTTGTATGCATGATATTCACCACCATGTACGTATTTAAACAAACCGCCATGGCTAAGTAACTTACGTTTACTTAAAGCAAGCTTGTGTAAGCTTTGTTGATCGTCATCAAAGTCTGTAAAACATGCACCTTTAATGCGGCTAGCCACACCTTTAAAACACATATCAACAACAGCATCTGATAAACCCACCGCCTCAAATAACATTGAGCAACGGTAAGAAGCGACTGTACTAATGCCCATTTTCGACATTATTTTGTATAAGCCTTTGTTTACTGCTTTACGATAAGCAAGGGTTACCTCGCAGTAAGATTTATCGATGATTTTACTGTCACTCATCGCGACTAACGACTCATACGCTAGGTATGGGTAAATAGCTGTTGCGCCAAAACCAAGTAACACTGCAAATTGATGAGGATCTCTTACGCTACCCGTTTCAATAATGATGTTTGATTCACAGCGTAAATTGTTATCAACCAAACACTTTTGCACTGCACCTACAGCCATAGCCGCAGGGATAGGTAGGTTTACATCGTCAAAATTACGATCAGTTAAAATAAGCATGATAGAGCCAGCAGCTGCTTTCTCTTTTGCTTTATCGCAAATGCGTTTAACTGCGTTTTCCAAGCCTTCTTCAACAGTATAAGTAATATCAATTTTACAATAGCTGTAATGCGCTTCATCTGCATTTAGTAGCTGCTGCATGTCTGCATACATTAAAATAGGTGTATCGAACTGTAAGCGCTTAGCGTGGCCTGTTGTTTCGTTAAACACATTTTGTTCGCTACCAATACACGTAGCCAAAGACATAACATGATTTTCGCGAAGAGGATCAATTGGCGGATTAGTGACTTGTGCAAACTTTTGACGGAAATAATCGTATAGTGAACGATGCCCTTCGCTTAACACAGCAAACGGAGTGTCATCACCCATTGAGCCTGTTGCTTCTTGGCCGTTTTCACCCATTACACGAATAACGCTATCCAACTCTTCATTGGTATAACCAAACATTTTTTGATATTTAGCTAACGTTTCATCGTCAAATGAACGATTGCCTGCATCTTGCTCTTTTAATTCTTCAAAGGGAGTCAAGCGCTTAACATTTTCTTCGAGCCACGACTTATAAGGATGGCGAGATTTTAAATCTTGGTCGATTTCGTCTGAGTGCCAAATTTTGCCCAATTTGGTATCAATTACTAAAAGCTCACCCGGACCCACTCGGCCTTTTTCAACCACTTCATCTGCGGTGTAATCCCAAATGCCGACTTCAGAAGCAAGAGTAATAAAACCATCTTGTGTGATTACATAACGCGCAGGACGAAGACCATTTCGGTCTAAGTTACAAGCTGCAAAGCGGCCATCTGACATAACAATCCCCGCAGGACCATCCCATGGCTCCATGTGCATAGAGTTAAAGTCATAAAATGCACGTAAATCGTCATCCATAGCACGGTTTTTTTGCCATGCAGGCGGCACAAGCATGCGCATTGCACGGAATAAATCCATGCCACCGGCTAAAAATAGCTCAAGCATGTTATCGAGGCTTGACGAATCTGAGCCTGTTTCATTAACAAACGGCGCTGCGCTTTGTAAATCTGGAATAAGTGGAGACGAAAATTTATACGAGCGAGCACGAGCCCACTGACGGTTACCTTCAATGGTGTTAATTTCACCATTATGCGCTAAATAGCGGAAAGGCTGAGCAAGTGGCCAACGAGGCTGTGTGTTTGTTGAAAAGCGCTGATGAAAAACACAAATCGCGCTGGTCATACGGATGTCAGCTAAGTCTAAATAAAAATTAGGTAAATCTGCAGGCATCATAAGGCCTTTATAGATAGTCACTAATCCAGATAAACTTGCAATGTAAAATGATTCATCGTCTGCTAAACGTTTTTCAGCACGACGGCGCGCTACGTATAAGCGACGTTCTAAATCTTTTGAACGCCAACCTTCAGGTGCGCTTACAAAAATTTGCTCAAAGCCCGGTAATTGCTGCACAGCAATTGGACCTAGCATTGATGGGTCGGTAGGCACTTCGCGCCAGCCTAAAATATTTAGCGTTTCTTTTTCTAATTCTTCGCTAAGAATTTCCTTTGCAGCTTGTGCTAAAACAGGATCTGAATTTAAAAAGATCATGCCTACTGCATAGTTTTTACCAAGGTGCCAATTATGCTCACTTGCAATAGCACGGAAAAAACTATCTGGTTTTTGCAAAAGCAAACCACAGCCATCGCCTGTTTTACCATCAGCAGAAATACCGCCCCGGTGTTGCATACGATCCAACCCAGTAATAGCAGTACGAATAAGCCGGTGACTAGCCTGACCATTAACTTGGGCAATTAAGCCAAAGCCACAATTTTCTTTCTCTAATTTCGAGTCGTATAACATAGACCCCTCCCCTTGCTTCACTGTTAGCGTTAATGAAGTGCTCGACGATTTGCTAACAGCCGGTCAAAACTAGCCTCTATATCAAATAGAGTCAACAGTAATTTGAATACATATTCACATTCTTGAATATTTCTCACTTCATAGCAAGATTTCTTTTTTATCATTTTTATTAACATTTAGCGGTATTTTCACCGTTATTTTTTCATGACACTGGTGTCAAGTTTAACATTTTGTAAAAACACCTCCAACTTAAAAAGCAGTTTACGTAAACGTAAACTTAGATATTAGTGAATAAATATTCAATTGAAGAGATTCGTAAAATGTTGGGATTATGCAAATAATATTACCCCTTTTCATTAACAAATTATAAAAGGGATAAATAAAGGTAGAATTATGTTCCTTATTCTTCATTCAGCTTAAAAGCTATAATTTAACCACTCATTACTTTGATTAATTATTCGTAAATAGAAAAATAAAACCAGTCAAAGTTTAAATGTCACCCCGCTATTTAATCGCCTGAGTAGCTTAGCTTTAAAATACACTTACACTTTTGAATTCACTGAAGTTGCGACGTTATTGGTTTTCTTGTACCCGCAACGCTGTATTTACTCTTTATATATTGCTTTGTATGTGTCCGGAGCGGACACATAAAGTGTCCACGGACATATTACTTTAATAAATAAATTATTAAGTATAATAATATCAATAGGTTAAATTTTGGCATACTAATCGTATAGTGTAATTTAGTAATTATTATTTGGAAGAATTATGTTCACTTTAAGCTTATTTTTACTCTCGCCAATAGCCGCTATTTTTGCAGCACTACTTTATGTCATGTTTGAAAAAAATATAAATTCATTTAGTTAAGGTTGAATAATGATTAAAGATACCAGTGCTCAAGACATACAAGTTAAAACACCCGCAAACCATAAAAAACGTTTTCTTTTAATTATCGCTGTGTTGTTACTTATTATTGCTGCTACTTATGGAGTTATATCAGGCTCGGATGCAACTAAATCATTTAGCCAAGAAAAGGTGCAAATAGCAAAAGTAGAAATTAAAACGCTTGTTCGCGATGTAGCCGCAAGTGGAAAAATTGTTGCCGCCAATGCACCACACATCTACAGCCCAGAGAGAGGCTTTGTAAGCTTGCACGTTAAAGCTGGCGATACAGTTACCAAAGGCGACGAGCTTGCTGTTCTTCATAGCCCTGAACTTACCAATGAATTAAAACAACAACAATCCGTATTACAACGCTTAGAGGGTGAACTTAAAAGGCAACACCTACAATCAAGAAGAGACACTTTAACCCTTACAAAAACACTCGATATGGCAAGTGTAGAATTAAACGCAGCACAAAGAGAAGATCGTCGCGCAAAACTATCAATTAAAAAGCATTTAATAAGCCAAATAGACCTTGAAAAAGCAATAGACGACTTATCACGTGCACAGCTTACCTATAAACACGCACAGCAAGAGGTGGCACTTGCTAAAGATACACTCGCATTTGAATTGCAAGCTGCTAAAAGTGATGTAGAGCGTCAGCAGCTGGTCGTTGATGAATTACATAGAAAAGTAAATGAGCTGTCAATTCGAGCCACAGTGACAGGCATTGTTGGTAATCTGCTTGTGCAACAAAAAGCAGCCGTCACGCAAAGTCAGCCTCTGATGACACTCGTTGATTTAAGTCATTTTGAAGCACAGTTGCAGGTGCCAGAAAGTTACGCAAACGAACTCGGATTAGGTATGGACGTAGAGCTTAAATTAGGGAACGAAACAATAATGGGGGTGCTATCTGCTATATCACCCGAAGTTAATAATCGCGAAGTAACCACACGTGTTCGCTTTACAAGCAACAGCAATAACATTCGCCAAAATCAACGTTTAACCGCGCGTATTTTACTCGACAATCGCCAAAATGTGCTGCAGGTAAAGCGAGGCGCTTTTATGCAACAAGGCGGCATTGTTGCATATAAAATAGACGGAAATTTTGCAAGACGTATACCTATATCCGTAGGTGCCACCAGCATTAACGCGGTAGAAATTTTAAGCGGCTTAAATGAAAACGACGAAATAATAATTTCTAGCTACAACCAATTTAACCAAGCAGACACGCTTTTATTAAATTAGAAGCGCTCTCAACCAGCGCCAATTTAAGGAAAAACCATGTTACAAATGAAAAACATAAGTAAAGTATACCAAACTGAAATGGTTCAAACTCACGCATTAAGAGACTTTAATTTAAATGTAAATGAAGGCGAATTTATAGCTGTCACAGGCCCTAGCGGCTCTGGGAAAACTACCTTTTTAAATATTGCCGGAATGTTAGAGCCCTTTAGTGAAGGTGATTATATTTTAGATGGTGTAAATGTGGGTAACCTAAACGACAACCAACGTGCCGATTGCCGAAATCAAAAAATTGGTTTTATCTTTCAAGGTTTTAATTTAATACCAGATTTAAACCTCTATGAAAATATTGAAGTACCTCTTCGTTATAGAGGTATTAAAGCAAAAGAACGTAAACGTAGAATAGAGCAATGTTTAGAACAAGTAGGCTTAGCCTCCCGCGCTAAACATTTACCTCAACAACTTTCTGGCGGCCAGCAACAACGCGTCGCTATAGCCCGCGCACTTGCTGGCGAACCACGCTTTTTACTTGCCGATGAGCCCACCGGTAACTTAGACAGTCTAATGGCTCGCCAAGTGATGGAATTACTTGAGCAAATAAATCGCGATGGCGCCACCATTATAATGGTGACACATGACAGCGAATTAGCCCGCCGCGCACCGCGCAACATTCAAGTAGTTGATGGACAACTTGCTGACTTTACTTTGTACCAAGGTACACAGCCAATAAAAGTCGCACAAGGAGTATAATTCATGCTGGTTCATTATATTGATCTGAGTTGGCGTAGCTTTAAACGCACACCACTCGTAAGCTTTTTAATGGTACTTGCCATCGCAATTGGTATTGGCATCACCATGACTAGTTTGAGTGTGTATCACATGATGTCGGCCGATCCAATCCCGCACAAGAGCAGTCAGCTTTTTAGCGTGCAGTTACAGATAATGGACGATGGAAGCACATGGTGGACGTCAGATAATCAGCCTCTTCAACTAACTTATCAAGATGCTGCAAATCTTTATCAATCCCAAGTAGGTGCTCAACGTTTAAAAATGGTACGAAGTGGTTTTTCTGTTTACATAGACTCTGACAAAGTAAAACCGTTTAGTCAAAGTGCAAGACTTACCACTCCTGAATTTTTTAATATGTTTGACCTCGAATTTTTACATGGTAGCAAGTGGTCACAGCAACAAGAAGACAACGCAGCGCCCGTTGTTGTCATTAGCGAGGAGTTAAACAATAAGTTATTTGCTGGCAAAAATTCAGTGGGTCAGGTTATTTACCTTGACGATGCTAGTTACGAAGTGATTGGCGTTACAAAAAACTGGCCACTAACCATCAAATATTACGACTTAAATAATGGTGCATTTAACCAACCCGAACAACTTTTTATGCCATTTAGCCTTCTTGAGGCAAAGCAACTTGGTAATTGGGGAAATACTAATGGTTGGAAGCATGAAGATGTTCGAAGTTTTACTGCCAAATTACAGTCAGAAATGGTTTGGATTCAATTCTGGGTTGAATTAACGACCGAGCAACAAAAAAATGATTACGAGAATTACTTACTAGCTTATATGCAAGAGCAGCAAAAGCTCGGTCGATTTAATCGTAAAGAGCTCGCTTTTGGGCTTCGAGATGTTAATCAATGGATGGCTTACAATAATGTGGTTAGTGAAGATAACAAAATTTTAGTGGCTCTAAGTTTTATGTTTTTGGCTGTGTGTTTGGCTAATATACTTGGCTTATTACTTGCCAAATTTTTACGTCGAGCGCCAGAGGTTGGAGTACGTCGTGCTCTTGGTGCTAATAAACGGCAGATTTTTATGCAACATATCATTGAAGTCGCTATGTTAGGGCTTTTGGGCGGGCTACTTGGGATTGTATTTGCGCAGTTTGGTCTATTAGGTGTTCGTCAGAGCTACAGTTATTACGAAAGCTTAGCGACTATGGATTTAAGTATGTTACTAAGCGCCCCACTTATTGCAATCAGTACTTGTGTAATTGCCGGGCTTTATCCTGCTTGGCTGGTGTGTAAAACCAACCCTGCCATTTATCTAAAAAGCCAATAAGGACGAACACAATGATATTAGAAATTAAACCTATTTTTCATGCGCTGTGTCGATCTAAAGTGGGTGCAATTTTGCTACTTATACAAATAGCAATTACCACTGCAATTGTTAGTAACGCAGCATTTATAATTCAAGACAGAGTAACCTACCTTAACCAAGAAACTGGCTACCCGGAAGATGAAATACTTGCTTTTCATGTCATGCATTTTGGTAAAGATGTTCAAAGCCATCAGCAATTTGAACTTGATGAAGCCATGCTTCGAGCTTTACCCGGCGTTAAAGACGCCATATATATTAACAACATACCGTTATCAGGTAGTGGCAGCTCATCTGACTTCAGTATTAACTCTGCACCAGAGCCAGGGCTTTCAGCAAGAACGGCTTACTTTTTTACGGATGATCATGCAATTAATACACTTGGCATTGAGCTTGTTGCAGGACGAAACTTTACTCAAGATGAGATTGTTGTTACCAACGATAATGATCAACGAGCCAATGTGACAATTGTCACTCAAGCATTACTCAATGAGCTTTTTCCTGATGAAGAGGGCTTAGGAAAAACGATTTTTCTTGGTGATATCCCACTGAAAGTTGTTGGTGTAATTAAGCATGCAAAAGGGCCTTGGTTAAAAGACAGCCGCCCAAATAATATCGCATTAATTCCTTACATTAACCCCAATATATCTGGCAACTTTTTAGTTCGTACTGCGTCCAATGAGCGAGCAGACATAGCTAAACAGATTGAAGACGCAATGCTTAAAAATTATAACAAGCGTGTGATTATTCGAATTCGTGGTTTAGATCAAGACAAAACGCAATATATGGCTGAAGACACATTGATGATGCGTATGCTCATTGTACTCATCACTATCTTAGTTCTGGTTACAGCGGTGGGCATTTTTGGTTTAACGCTATTCAATATAAGTAAGCGCACCAAACAAATTGGAACCCGTCGTGCTTTGGGCGCTCGTAAATCTGCAATTGTTAATTATTTTTTAGTTGAAAATGCATTGATTTGCATTGCTGGATTAGTTTTAGGCGTTATTGCTGCCCTCATACTTGGGCAATTGCTAATGCAACACTTTTCAATAGCTGCATTACCCTTAGGCTATGTCGCAGCAACTGCCGTTATGGTTTTTATCATGAGCCTTCTAGCTGTATTTGGCCCAGCTAAACGTGCTGCAAATATTTCGCCCAGTATCGCAACCCGAACCATATAACGCAGCTCCCAACCTATGCTACACTGGCTAAACACGGTGTAGCATTTTCAATATTTAAATAATAATAAACAGCGATTAAATTCTCATGGAAAAAATACTTATCGTTGATGATAATCCGGCCGTTTTAGAGGCATTATCATTACTACTAGAGATACATCACTTTAATGTAGTTACCGCGTCAATGCCTTTTGAAGCCATTCAAATTGTGCAATACCAACGCATTGCTCTCGTTATTCAAGATATGAATTTTACCAGCGATACCACCTCAGGCGAAGAAGGTAAAACTTTGTTTTATGCGCTGCGTGAAGAGAACCCACACCTCCCTATTATATTAATAACCGCTTGGACTGAACTTTCAACGGCGATTTAACTTGTTAAAGCAGGCGCTGCCGATTACCTTCCAAAGCCATGGGATGACCACAAGCTTCTTACGTGCATTAATAATTTAATAGAGCTGGGGCGCACTAAGCAACTTGTAGCCACGCACAACCGCCAACAAAAAGAGCGAGATGATAAATATAGCACTGCTAACTTAGCAGGCCTTATTTTTAAAAGTACCGCAATGGAGCGATTAGTCACAATGGCATTGCAAGTGGCTAAATCTGATATTTCTGCACTCATAACAGGTCCTAATGGCAGTGGTAAAGAGTGTATTGCCACTATTATTCAAAAAAACTCTTCACTAATAAATCAGCCCTTCATAAAGGGTCAATGCCGGCGCCCTTCCCCAAGAGCTTTTGGAGGCTGAATTGTTTGGTGCTGAAGCAGGTGCTTATACTGGTATAAGCAAGCAACGTATAGGTCGTTTTGAGGCAGCCGATGGTGGAACATTATTTTTAGATGAAATTGGCAACTTGCCACTTTCTGGGCAAATGAAGTTGCTAAGAGTGTTACAAACAGGTGAATTTGAACGGTTAGGGTCCACACAAACGCGCAAAGTAACTGTACGTGTTATATCAGCCACCAACGAAAATTTATTACAAGCAATAACCGAAGGGCGTTTTAGAGAAGATTTGTACTATCGCCTTAACGTTATTGAGTTAAACGTACCTGCGCTTTGTGAGCGCGTTGATGATATTGCGCCACTCATTAATCACTTTTTACCACATAGAGAGCTAAGTATTGATGCAGAGCAAGCCCTTAATCGATACCAATGGCCAGGTAATGTAAGAGAACTTGAAAACGCCTGTAAACGTGTTGGTGTAATAAAGCCTAACGGTTTGCTTAGCGCTGAAGATTTTGGCCTAACCCCGTCGTCGCCAATAAAAAATAACGACGTAAAAAAAGAACCAACAAAATTCGAAATTGAACAATCAATACGCGCTAATCAGGGGGTTATAGCCAAAGTAGCACGAGAGTTTGGTTTAAGCCGCCAAGCACTGTATAGGCGCTTACAAAAAATGGGTATTGATTACTAATGTTTAATTTTATTAGTGGCTTATCGTTAACTCAAAAAATAATGGCTATATGTGTTTTATGCAGCGTTTTTCCTGTTGTTAGCATTACAATAATTGCACAACATCCGCTGTATTACTCTGTGTTGTTGGTCATAGCAGCTATGTTAACAAGTCTTTTGCTTGCTAGAGCCTTAACAAAGCCTATTAAGCTAGGGTTGCAATCGCTAGAAACCGGCTTCCTTAATTTTAAAGATGGTGAGCTTTCTAGTTTATTAGCCTATAAAAACAACGATGAGTTAGGAAAGCTATGTCTGCTTTATAATCAAACGGCAAAACAACTTCGGCAAGAAAAACAGTGGATTTATCAACGAGAGTTAATGTTAGATAAAGTATTACAGAGCTCTCCACAAGCACTTTTACTTGTTAACGATAACAAAACTGTTGTATTTAGTAACTTAGTCAGCCGCACTTTATTTAATAGCAAAACACAACTAGAAGGCACGCAACTTCACGAATTATTGTCTGATGCACCTATTCAGCTTACTAATGCTATTGAACAAGGCGTGGATGGCTTGTTTAATATTGAAGTAGATAGTCACGATTCTCAAACTTGGCATTTATCGACTGGCGAGTTTTTGCTTAATAATCAAAAACATCACTTATACATATTTAAACAACTTACCCGTGAACTCAGCCGCCAAGAAGTAGCAGTATGGAAAAAAGTTATTCGAATAATAAGCCACGAGCTTAATAACTCTCTTGGCCCTATGTCATCAATGCTGCACAGCGCTCAGCTTTTAGCTAGCCGCGTAGATGAGCCTCGCCTTGCAAGAGTGTTTTCAACAATCGATGAAAGAATAAGTCACTTGACTGAGTTTGTTCAAGGCTACGGCAAATTTGCAAAGCTCCCTACACCACAAAAATCAGCGATAAATTGGCAAAACACATTAAATGATCTGAATAGCCAATGGCAGTTTAGCTACAAAATGAGCAGCGCCAAAAGCATATTATATGCAGATCAGGCACAACTTGAGCAGTTGCTTATCAACTTACTCAAAAATGCACACGAGTCAGGCTCAAATCCGTCTAAAATAAACATAGATGTAACGTTCTTTAGTAATACTTGCATAGTAGATGTGAGCGATGGCGGAAAAGGCATGAGTGAGCAGGTTATGGCTAATGCCCTTGTACCTTTTTACTCTACAAAAAGTACAGAAAGTGGTTTGGGGTTAGCTTTGTGCAGAGAGATTGCTGAAGCACATAAAGGACAAATAAGCTTACATAATAAATTAAGTGGTGGTCTAAACGTGCAAGTTACCCTGCCGTGCAGATGAGTGATGTTGTAAAAATACTAAAAACAATAAAGCCACTTAACGTGGCTTTTATTATCACAGCACTATAGAAATAGCGCTCACAAAATAAGATTACTCAGCGTCAGCTTCTTTGTACTTAGCCGCTGTTTCTGTGATTAACGGTTGTAATTCACCACGTTGGAACATTTCGATGATGATATCACAACCACCAATTAGCTCACCCTCAACCCAAAGTTGTGGGAATGTAGGCCAATTTGCGTACGCAGGAAGCTCAGCACGAATGTCTGGGTTTAGTAAAATATCAACGTATGCAAACGGTTCGCCACACGACATAAGTGCTTGTGAAGCTTGTGAAGAAAAACCACAGTTTGGTAACTTAGGTGACCCTTTCATGAAAAGGATAATTGGGTTTTCTGAAATTTGCTGTTTAATTTTATCAATGGTTTCCATCTACAACCTCAAAGTAACGATAGCTAAATATACTTAGGTCTTGAAAATAACTCATCGTGACCATAAATATATAACTTAAAATGGGCAAATAAAGCCACAATTGAAATAGTCTTTCGCAATAGCATTGCTGTTTGCTTAAACTTGAGTAAAATACTCAACAATTATAGTAACACTATATTCCCACTTGGTATAGGTAAGTGGTCTGTTTCAACAGGCATTACGTATCACCAAATGGACTATCAACTAAAAAAGATGGAGATAAAAAATGGCATTTGAACTACCGTCACTACCATATGCAATCGACGCACTTGAGCCACATATTTCAAAAGAAACATTAGAGTTTCACCACGGTAAGCACCACAACACGTATGTTGTTAAGCTTAACGGTTTGATCCCTGGTACAGAGTTTGAAAACAAATCTCTAGAAGAAATCGTATGTTCATCAGAGGGCGGTGTATTTAACAACGCAGCGCAAATCTGGAACCACACGTTTTACTGGAACAGCCTATCTCCAAATGGCGGCGGCGAGCCTACTGGCGCAATTGCAGATGCAATTAACGCTAAATGGGGTTCTTTTGATGCGTTTAAAGATGCATTAAACGACAAAGCAGTAAATAACTTCGGTTCAAGCTGGACTTGGTTAGTAAAACTTGCCGATGGCTCTTTAGACATCGTTAACACATCTAACGCTGCTACACCACTTACTGACGAAGGCGTTACACCTGTTCTTACTGTAGATTTATGGGAACACGCATACTACATTGATTACCGTAACGTGCGTCCAGATTACCTTAAAGGTTTTTGGTCACTTGTTAACTGGGAATTTGCAAACGCAAACTTCGCTTAATTAGCACTTATCGCTAATTTAAAAAGACGCTAAAGCGTCTTTTTTTATGCCTATTATTTATACTTTTAAACTCTGTCATTTGACAAAATAGCCTTCTTCAACATGATCTTTTTTCACTTAAATTTTTAATTTTATTCCACAAACATAGACTTTCGCGACTAAACTTTAAAATGTAAGCACCTTTTACAGCGGGTTTCGGAGGTTATTATGACGATTTTTGAGCATTACCAAGCACGTTACGAAGCGGCACAAGAAGAAGAGTACAGTATCGCCGAGTTTCTTGAGATATGTAAAACCGACAAATCTGCCTACGCGAGTGCACCAGAACGCCTTTTAATGGCCATAGGTGAACCCACAATGGTAGATACCGCAACGGATGCACGCCTCAGTCGGTTATTTTCAAATAGAGTAGTTGCACGCTACCCTGCCTTTACCGATTTTTATGGTATGGAGGATGCCATTGAACAAATTGTTTCTTATTTAAAACACGCCGCTCAAGGGCTTGAAGAGTGTAAACAGGTTCTCTACCTATTAGGCCCAGTCGGCGGTGGCAAATCATCTATTGCTGAAAAGCTAAAGTACCTCATGCAACAAGTACCCATCTATTCAATTAAAGGGTCACCGGTAAACGATCACCCATTATCTCTGTTTGATCCCATTGAAGACGCTAATGTGCTAGAGCAAGAGTACGGTATTAAGCCACGTTATTTAAAAACAATTATGTCACCGTGGGCAGGCATAATGGCGATATAAGTAAGTTTAGAGTGGTAAAACGTTATCCATCTATTCTGAATCAAATAGGCATCGCTAAAACAGAGCCTGGCGATGAAAACAACCAAGATATATCTGCATTAGTAGGTAAAGTAGATATACGTCAGCTTGAACATTTTGCGCAAAATGACCCCGATGCTTATGCTTACTCGGGTTCACTTTGTATGGCAAATCAAGGCTTGATGGAATTTGTAGAGATGTTTAAAGCCCCTATCAAAGTACTCCATCCACTACTAACGGCCACGCAAGAAGGTAATTACAATGGGACTGAAGGTATTAGCGCTCTTCCTTTTAATGGCATGATCCTCGCTCATTCAAACGAATCTGAATGGCAAACCTTTAAAAATAACAAAAATAATGAAGCCTTTTTAGACCGTGTATACATAGTCAAGGTACCTTATTGTTTGCGTGTCACTGAAGAAATTAAAATTTACGACAAACTTCTTCAGCATAGTGAACTTCATAGCGCCCCTTGCGCGCCTGGCACCTTAAAAGCTTTGGCACAATTTACAACTCTTTCACGATTAAAAGAGCCTGAAAACTCAAGCTTGTATTCTAAAATGCGAGTGTACGATGGTGAAACACTCAAAGACACTGATCCAAAAGCAAAGTCGTATCAAGAGTATCGCGATTACGCAGGAGTGGATGAAGGCATGACGGGTCTTTCTACTCGCTTTGCATTTAAATTTTTATCTCGGGTATTTAATTTTGACAACACAGAAGTGGCCGCAAACCCTGTTCACTTATTTTATGTACTTGAACAACAAATAGAACGTGAACAATTCAGCAGCGATGTTGAAGAACGCTACTTGAGCTTTTTAAAAGGCTATTTAATCCCTCAGTATGTTGAATTTATTGGTAAGGAACTTCAAACTGCGTATTTAGAATCATACTCAGAATATGGGCAAAACATATTTGATCGCTATGTTATTTATGCCGATTTTTGGATTCAAGATCAAGAATATCGTGACCCTGATACAGGCCAATTATTTGACCGAGCTGCACTCAATGCAGAGCTTGAGAAAATTGAAAAACCAGCGGGCATTTCTAATCCTAAAGATTTTCGTAACGAAATAGTCAATTTTGTACTACGCGCACGGGCTCATAACAATGGCAAAAACCCGCTGTGGACGAGTTATGAAAAATTACGCACTGTCATTGAGAAAAAAATGTTTTCAAACAAAGAAGATCTGTTGCCTGTTATTTCGTTTAATACTAAAACCTCAGCTGAAGATCAGCAAAAACACGAAGACTTTGTTAATCGCATGGTCGAGAAAGGCTATACACAAAAGCAAGTCAGATTGTTATCTGAGTGGTACCTACGTGTTAGAAAATCACAATAACCTTCATAGTTGTGGTTTTAGGAGGTCATTATGGCACATTTTATAGACAGACGTTTAAACGGTAAAAATAAAAGCACCGTAAATCGTCAACGCTTCATTAGGCGTTATAAAAAACAGATAAAAGAAGCGGTGTCAGATGCAATAAATAAACGCAGTGTAACCGACTCTACATCGGGGGAAAGTATATCTATTCCGCAACGTGATATCAGCGAGCCTATCTTTCATCAAGGTAAAGGCGGGAATAAAAAACAAATACACCCAGGTAACGATCAGTTTGCAACAGGTGATAAAATAGAGCGACCAAAAGGTGGTCAAGGTGATGGTTCTGGACAAGGAGAGGCTAGCGACTCTGGCGAAGGGCAAGATGAATTTGTGTTCTCTATCTCAAAAGATGAGTACCTCGATTTACTTTTTGAAGATTTAGAACTTCCTAATCTTCAAGAAAATCAACTTGATAAACTTATACAAATGAAAACCCACCGAGCCGGTTTTTGCAGTGAAGGTATGCCAAGTAATATTGATATTGTTCGTTCGTTACAAGGGTCACTTGCTCGACGTGTTGCCATGAGTGCTGGAAAAAAGCGCCGCTTAGCCGATTTAGAAGCTCAGTTAAAAATATTAATACACGAACCTCATAGCGATAAAGCCGCTGTTGCACTTTTACAAAAAGAAATAAACCTACTTAAACAGCAAATTAAAGCTGTGCCATTTATTGATAACTACGACTTGCGTTTTAGAAATTACGAGAAGCGCCCCCACCCCACCAGCAAAGCGATTATGTTTTGTATTATGGATGTGTCAGGCTCTATGGACCAAGCCACAAAAGATATGGCAAAACGGTTTTATATTTTACTATATCAATTTTTAACGCGCAGTTATAAAAACATTGAAGTGGTCTATATCCGTCATCATACGCAAGCTACTGAAGTAGAAGAACAAACATTTTTTTACTCTCAAGAAACTGGGGGAACTATCGTATCGAGCGCACTTAAACTGATGGATAAAATAATTAAAGAGCGTTACAACGCAGACGAATGGAATGTATATGCAGCACAAGCATCTGATGGTGATAACTGGGCTGACGATACTCCTCATTGCGGACAAATATTACGTAATAGCATTTTAGATGCTGTTCGCTATTTTGCCTACATTGAAATCACAACACGTGCTCATCAAAGCCTATGGCGAGAATATTTAAATATTACGCAAACACATTCCAACTTTGCCATACAGCACATTCAAAGTGTTGAAGACATTTACCCTATATTTAGGGAGTTTTTTAAAAAAGGTCGGCAACAACAAGGGGCTGCATAACCAAGCGAGGTATTAATATGAATACTAAACGAATGAGTGGCGGCCCTGACTGGACTTTTGATTTGTTAACTGAGTATCAAACAGAAATAGCCCGCGTTGCAGACTTTTACCGGTTAGACATTTACCCTAATCAGATAGAGGTGATCACCGCCGAACAAATGATGGATGCGTACTCAAGTGTTGGGATGCCTATTGGTTACAACCATTGGTCTTACGGGAAAAAATTCATTCAAACTGAGCAAAACTATAAACGCGGACAAATGGGCCTCGCGTATGAAATAGTGATTAATTCAGACCCCTGTATTGCATATTTAATGGAAGAAAATACGTTACCGATGCAAGCACTAGTTATGGCGCACGCATGTTATGGCCACAACTCTTTTTTTAAAGGTAATTATTTATTTAAAACATGGACTGATGCCAGCTCTATCATTGATTACCTGGTATTTTCTAAAAATTATATACGTCGCTGCGAAGAAAAATACGGTGTAACAGCAGTAGAAACCTTACTAGACTCATGCCACGCACTCATGAACTATGGCGTTGATCGTTATAAACGCCCGCAACAAATTTCGTTATTCGAAGAGCAAAAGCGCCAAGAAGAACGCGAGGCTTATTTGCAATCTCAAGTGAACGAATTATGGCGAACAATCCCCGAACATCACCAAGAAGCAAAAAAGAAAGAACGCCACTTTCCTCAAGAGCCGCAAGAAAATATCTTGTATTTTATAGAAAAAAACGCACCACTTTTAGAACCTTGGCAACGTGAAGTTATTCGTATAGTGCGTAAAATATCACAATATTTTTACCCACAAAAACAAACACAAGTAATGAATGAAGGCTGGGCCACCTTTTGGCATTACACCATTTTAAATCACCTTTATGATGAAGGTAAACTTACCGACTCATTTATGCTGGAATTTTTACAAAGCCATACAAATGTTGTTTATCAACCACCTTACAATAGTCAGTATTATTCAGGTATCAACCCATATGCTTTAGGCTTCAATATGATGGTTGATATTAGGCGACTATGCGAACACCCAACGGAAGAAGATAAAAAATGGTTCCCTGAATATGCCGGAAGTAATTGGCTTGATACCCTTCATTTTGCTATGCAAAACTTTAAAGATGAAAGCTTTATAAGCCAGTTTTTATCCCCTAAATTAATTCGCGACTTTAAGCTTTTTACACTTATTGATAACGCGAGCGCTCCGCATTTAGAAATAGGCGCAATTCATAACGACAGTGGCTACAAAGCGGTAAGGGAAGCGCTTTCGGCTCAATATAACTTAAGTAATCATGAACCTAACATTCAAGTGTACGATGTTGATATCAGAGGGGATAGAGCGCTTACGCTTAGGTATGTGCCGCACAATAATATACCTTTAGCAAATACACATGAGGAAGTACTTAAGCATCTTTATAGATTATGGGGGTTTAAAGTAAAACTTGAACAAGTAGATAATAATGAAAAAATAACGACTATCGGACAATGCCCTAAAGATGACTCTCGACATACAACCGAGTGATTAAACTCAGAGCGGCAGACTAAAAATAATTAATAAAAAATGACGCTTAAGCGTCATTTTTTATATCGGCATAGGCAGTTACTTTATTTCGTCCATTCTTTTTAGATTGATACATAGCTTTATCTGCAGCTTCTATCCAGCGCTCATGGTCTTTAAACTCATTACTAAAACAGGCAAAACCAATACTCACTGTTACTTTCACTTCAAGTTGTTTATACATAACAGGACTTTGCTCAATTAATACCCTTAAGCGTTCAGCAAAAATTTCAGCCCCCTTTTCATCGGTATCTAATAAAGTAACTACAAACTCCTCACCACCGTACCTTCCTGCGATGTCCGTTTCGCGTAGTGTCGTTTTTAAAAGTTTTGACAAGTGGCGAAGTGCTTCATCACCACACGTGTGGCCATATTCATCATTTACGACTTTAAATCGATCGATATCAAACATCAGCAATGCACTAGAACCGCCATTGCGCTTAGTACGCAAAAACTCTTGCTTGAGCGTACTCTCCCAATGACCACGGTTATACAATTGAGTGAGGCTATCTGTTTGGCTTACTTGCTCTAGGCGGGCATTTAAATCCTCTAATTCTTTTTTATTTACCGCAATATCAGTTACATCATATAAAATAATACATATATGACTGACTTCTGCACGAATATTAGTTAAAGGTATAAAGGTTGCATTTTGATACATATACTCGGCTTTACCAGTGATAGGACGGTAATTTTTAAACCTAAATATATAAGGTTGCTGTTCCCATATTGTGAATGAGCGATTTTTTAAAACAAATACTGATTCAGATTTACTTCTAAACCATTTTTCGTCTATTGCAGGAAACAAATCAAATAAATCTTTATGCTTTACCGCACTTGGTAATAAGCCGGAATGGTTTTCCATGAACCCATTCCAAACACACACTCGGTAATCTCTATCAAGTACAACAAGACCCACATCAACGGTATTAAACATATCCATTAACCAATGGATCTCATTCATATCTAAATCAGCAGCCATAACTTAATCTTCTAATAGGTAAGCAACTTTGTATTTCAAAGTTTTTAGTGAGTCTTCGGTAAATAACAACATTAAATCACAGTTTATGTTGTGATTTTCAATGCCATAGCTAATTTCAATTGCAAGAGTGCGTTGCCAACGAGACTTGTTTGCTTTTACCAGTTCAGACACATCTCTATGCTGACCTAACACAATTGGGTGTCCTTGGCTGAATGACATGTCGAGCTGCTTAGAAAGACCCGTAAGAATTGCACCAATAAGGATATTACTAATATCCATTAGTAGCTCAAGCTCAACGTTATCGGTGAGTACACCGTCATAATTCATTAAAGACGCAATTTCTTTAAAACTAGAATCGTTGAGTAATAATAATGCTTCGCCAGATACACCACCACCTATAAAGCCCTGGCACACACCAGAAGTAGACGCATTATTATCTATGGAGCGAAGTGCCATATCTAGCTCACTCACCTCGAGAATATTTACATTAGGGATTGGTAATTCGACAAATACATTGAGTAACCTTGCTAGTAAGTCACCAGCCTGCCCCATTGCGACATTCGTCAGTTCTTGGTAGATGTCTCGAACGTCAGGGTCAACTTGCTCACCCAATGCATGGGACAAGCGTTCACGCATAGCTTTGTCTTTAATTCCATGATGCTCTATTATTTCGGCAAGCTTTTCTGGTGAGCAGGGTTTTTGAATAAAATCGATAGCGCCTAAATCAAGCACTCGTTGGTGGGCATTAGGTTGTATGTCGCCAGATACCACAACAGTAAGCACATTTAAGCCTAACTCTTTTATTGCCATCAACACTTCATACCCGTCCATTTCAGGCATGTTTAAATCAAGGAATAGAATTTCTGGGTCAACCGCTTTTATTTGCTTTATGCAATCAACACCGTTAATTGCAAACTCAACCTTTATGTCCCAGTCTTCCGGCAATGAGCGAGCTAACTGGCGCCTCGCTAATTTGGAATCATCACATACTAATACTGATGTTGGCATACTATCTCTCTATTTTTAAACCAAGTATTAACATCACAAAATGATAGTGGCTTTTATTTTTATTATTTAAGATATTTTTTGTAACTATATGTTAATCAAAGTTTCAGCGGTTTACAATTTATAAATCTCATAACTAATTCTTAGCAAGCAAGAACGCATAATCGCTTGGTTACTCATACGCAGTATAATACACTGTCACTTATTGCGTTAATTTAAAAGGAAATACCTTATGTATCGTACGTTCGCGTTTGTACTGAGTGCATTTTGCTCCGTTGCTATGGCAGCCGATTACCCAGAAAATACACTAGATGCAGGAAAAGTGTCAGTACAGGGCAAACCAATTACTTTAATGGGCGAAGGTGTCTCAGTAGGTGAAAGTGCGCCTGACTTTAAAGTAGTTGATGGAAACTTTACGCCTGTAACGCTCAAAAACTACAAAGGGCAAGCATTACTAATTAGCGTAGTACCAAGTTTAGATACCGGTGTGTGTAGTTTACAAACTAAACACTTTAACGAAAAAGTGGCGCTGCAATTTCCAAGTATTGAAATATTGACTGTAAGCGCTGATTTACCGTTCGCCCAAAAACGATTTTGTAAAGCTGAGAACATAGATAAAGTCATCACATTATCTGATTCGGTATGGCGTGATTTTGGCCAAAAATATGGTGTGATTATAAAAGATATGGGGCTTCTAACGCGCTCTATTTTTATACTCGATAAGAGCCACAAAGTGATTTATAAGCAATTAGTGAGTAACCTATCTACCGAGCCAGAATATGACAGTGTAATAGAAAAGCTTAAAACCTTATAGGTCTTTCTGTAAAACAAAAAAACCGCCAGCTGGCGGTTTTTTTGTGCGCTTTAAATTAACCTAAAAGCTCACCTAACTGTGCACTTACAACTTCTACGGCTTGTGTACCGTCAAGTTTATGGTACTGCGTGTTGCCTGCAGCGGCTTCAGCTTGGTAGTAATCAACCAACGGCATAGTTTGCTCATGGTAAATACCTAGACGTTTACGCACAGTCTCTTCTGTGTCGTCAGCGCGCACAATTAACTCTTCACCTGTTTCATCGTCTTTACCTTCCACTTTTGGTGGATTGTAAACAACATGGTAAACACGACCCGAGCCAGGATGAACGCGACGTCCGCCCATACGCTCTACAATTACTTCATCAGCAACATCAAATTCAATAACGTGATCAACTACTACGCCATTTTCTTTCATTGCATCTGCTTGTGGAATGGTACGTGGAAAGCCATCTAGTAAAAAACCTTTTTCGCAATCAGCTTTAGCAATACGCTCTTTAACTAAACCAATAATGATATCGTCAGAAATTAGCTGACCTGCGTCCATTACTTTTTTTGCTTCTAAGCCAAGTGGAGTGCCTTCTTTAATTGCAGCACGTAGCATATCGCCAGTCGAAATTTGTGGAATACCGTACTTGTCCATTAAAAACTGAGCTTGAGTACCTTTACCTGCACCCGGCGCGCCCAAAAGAATAATGCGCATATCATTGTCCCCTAGTATGAGAGTTTATTTTTAAAGCCTGAATTCTTCCATAAGCGCCGCTGATACTCAAGCAACTTATACTAATTGCCTAGTTTATAGCGCATAAAAAAAGGAAGCCTCGGCTTCCTTTTTTAATATGTACAATATTTATACTTTTAATAACTTAATATAAATTTATTTGCTTAGCTCTAACATTAATTTATTTAGGCGTGTAACAAACCCTGTTGGGTCTTTTAATGTTCCGCGCTCTGCAAGTAATGCTTGGTCTAATAGTACATGTGACCATTGTGAAAATTTATCTTCATCTTGTTCGTCATTTAAATGTTTCACAAGTTGATGCTCTGGGTTTAGCTCAAACACAGGCTTAGCCTCTGGCGCCGCTTGACCAACAGACTCCATTAGCTTTTGCATTTGCGAACTCATGTCGTTGTCATCACTTACAACACATGCTGGAGAGTCAGTTAAACGGTGTGTGAAACGCACTTCTTTAACATCATCTCCTAAGGCTGTTTTAATGCGTTCTACTAAGCCGGCCATCTCTTTTTCAGACTCTTCTTGCGCTTTCTTTGTCTCTTCATCATCAAGCTTGCCTAGGTCTAAGTCACCACGTGTGATTGACTGAAGTGGCTTATCTGCAAACTCAGTTAGGTGGCTCATCATCCACTCGTCAACACGATCGCTTAGTAATAATACCTCAATGCCTTTTTTGCGGAAAATCTCTAAATGCGGCGAGTTTTTAGCAGCGGTAAAGGTATCGGCTACCACGTAATATATTTTATCTTGCCCTTCGTTCATGCGCTCAACATATTGCTCAAGCGACACATCTTGCGTCTGTGAATCTGTATGAGTAGAAGAAAAACGAAGTAACTTGCAAATCGCTTCTTTATTTGCAGCGTCTTCCGCTGGGCCTTCTTTCATCACCTGACCAAACTCATTCCAAAATACTTGGTAATCGTCAGCTTTGTTTTTAGCCATACGCTCAAGCATTTTAATGATACGCGAGGTACACCCTTTACGAATCGCTTGGGTTACTTTGTTATCTTGTAAAATTTCACGCGATACATTTAATGGTAAATCGTTTGAATCTAATAAACCCTTCACAAAACGTAAGTAGCTTGGCATAAACTGCTCAGCATCATCCATTACAAACACACGTTGAACGTATAGTTTTAAACCACTTTGACGCTCACGGTTCCATAAATCGAAAGGTGCCTTTTTAGGGATATATAAAAGGCTAGTGTACTCAGTTTTACCTTCAACTTTATTATGTGCCCAACTTAGCGGATCTTCCCAGTCATGGCTCACATGCTTGTAAAACTCTTTGTATTCTTCATCAGAAAGCTCTGATTTATCACGCGTCCACAATGCCGTGGCGCGGTTAATGCTTTCCCACTCACCCGGTACTGCTGGAATCTTTTCGCCATCTTCGCCTTCAGATTCTGGTACTTCTGCTTTGTACATTTGTACAGGCGTAGAAATATGATCTGAGTATTTAGTCACAATGCTACGTAAACGGAATTCGTCTGCAAATTCTTTTTCGTCTTCGCGAAGGTGTAAAGTAATTTCGGTACCACGGCCTTCTTTTTCAATTTCTTGCAGCGTGTACTCGCCTTCACCTTTAGACTCCCACTCATAAGCAGTTGTTTCACCCGCTTTACGTGTGCGAACAGTCACTAAATCAGCAACAATAAATGCAGAGTAAAAACCAACACCAAACTGACCAATAAGTTGTGAATCTTTGCTCTGATCGCCCGTTAAGTTTTTGAAAAACTCAGCAGTGCCCGATTTTGCAATAGTGCCTAAAGAGTTAATCACTTCTTCACGCGTCATACCGATGCCGTTATCTGAAATAGTAACGGTATTGGCCTCTTTATCTGCGCTGATACGAACGCGAAGGTCTGCATCACCTTGGTAAAGATCACCATTTGAAAGCGCTAAAAAGCGTAGCTTGTCGGCTGCATCTGATGCATTTGATACAAGCTCACGTAAAAAAATCTCTTTGTTTGAATAAAGAGAATGAATCATTAAGTTTAATAGTTGTTTTACTTCTGTTTGAAAGCCTAATGTTTCTTTTTGTGCTGCAGTCATTTATATATCTCCAATTAGCAAAGTGTCTGCGTTATGCACTTAATATGGGGGGAGCTAATAGAACTTCAAGGGAAAAAATTAAAAAATGTAATGTTAATTCACACTAAAATGGGCTTGGGCAATGGATGTGAATTGCTTGATTTGTAGTGGGATGTTCAAAAAACAGATCGCTTGCATGCAACTGTAGACGTTTTGATAGCTTTTCACTTTGTGCACTCTTATACAGGTCGCACCCTAAAATAGGGTGGCCTATAAAATGACTATGTATGCGTAGCTGATGAGTACGCCCAGTCAAAGGAGAAAAGCGTACATAAGTTCTAATAGGGTTAGCAAGATGCTTTATAACGTTAAACTCGGTAACAGCTGGCTTCCCCTCTAGTTTACAAATTTTTACTCGCGGAAATAACTGTGTGTCTTTAGCAATGGGCGCATCGATTTGCCCTCTATCTTCGCTTATACACCCCTGCAACATTGCTACATAATGCTTTTTTACACTGCGTAATTGAAACTGCTTATTTAAACGCTTTGAGCTCACATCGTTAAGGCTTACAAGCATTATTCCCGATGTGCCTAAATCTAATCGATGAACTAATTTAGCGTTTAAAAAGGCCGGCGTTACTCCTTTTTGCCCATTTACTAGACGATAATGTACTGAGTCCCAATTTTCTGAATTTTTCCCTGATAAACTCAGCAACCCGCTGGGTTTATTAATGACTAAAATATCGTTATCTTGATACAAAATACTAAACGTATCTATGCATTTTGGCGCTATAAAATTATCGACAATAGGGTTTGTTTCGCTGCTTTTCATGCCTATTAATCATTATCTTTAGAGTAAAGTAGTTTTAAATCTAACACTCGTTGACGCAGATTATCCGCCTTTGCTTTATTTGCCGTAACAGGCTCACCAACAGATACAGAGACTAACGACCACTTTAAACGAGGTAATTGCCACTTTGTTTTTCGGCTAAACATACTGCCCCAAAGCCCACCTAAATGCACAGGCACAACAGCAACAGGCGTTCGCTCAATTATTCTCTCTACACCTCTTTTAAACATATCAACACAGCCATCACCTGTTAATTTACCCTCAGGGAAAATACCCACAAGCTCGCCGCGTTCAAGTGCCTCAGCAACATCGTCAAACGCCTTTTTAAAAGCTTTAGGGTTTGCTTTTTCGCTATCAATCGGTATTGCTTTAGCCATTTTAAATAACCAGTGCAACGCAGGAGAATAATAAATTGGCGCAAAAACCATGAAACGAATTGGTCTTGGTGACGCTGCTAAAATAAACATCCAATCAACAAAACTGACATGATTGGCAACAATAACCGCTGCACCTTCCTCTGGTATATTTATTTCGCCTCTGGTTTTCACGCGATACATGCAAATAGCTAAAATATAGATAATAAAACGCAAGAAAAACTCAGGTACTTTGGTATAAATATACAATGAAATCAGTAAGTTTAACCCTGCAAGTAAAAGCAATAATTCTGAGATACTCCACTCTAAAATAGACAATGTCACAATACTTAAAATGGCACTGCACACCATAAACAGTGCATTAAGTACGTTGTTAGCGGCAATAACACGAGACCGACACGCCTCTTCTGTTCTTTGTTGTATCAAAGCATACAAAGGAACAGTATAAAAACCTGATGCTATACCAATACCGGCCATCCACACAAAGTGCCAGCGCATATCGCCAGTATTTAATACCTGCTTTAAGGTTAATAATTCATCGATTTGCACACCATAACTTAAAATAGCGGGCTCTGTACTGAGCAAGTATAAAAATAGGGTAATTAAGATGGCACCAAAGGGCACAATGCCTAACTCAATACGCGAACGCGAAAGTTTTTCACATAATAAAGAACCAATAGCAATACTTAACGAAAACACCACCAGCGCACTGGTTACTACTAATTCGTTCCCCCCCATTACGTGCTTAACATAATTTGGTAATGTGGTTAGCACAATGGCGCCTATTAACCAAAACCAGCTTATACCTAAGACTGATTTTCCCACAGACTCTGTTTGCGAATTAAGTGCTGAAAACACATTTTTTGTAGAGGTATAAATATTGTAGGTAAACGCTAAGTTAGGTTCATTCGCTGCACTTATTGGTATAAAGCGGCTACTCACATAACCAATTACTGCAAGCACGAGTACTGCAATGCTAATAATTTCGGGGCCTACGTCTTGCGTAATGTAATAAGTACCAAAAATAGTCCCTAGTAAAATGGCAACAAAGGTACCCGATTCAACTAACCCATTCGCTTTTGTTAATTCGTTCGGGGCAACGTGCTGCGGTAAAATAGAATATTTTAACGGACCAAAAAATGTACTTTGAAACCCCATGAAAAATATAGTGCTGAGCATAAGCCAAATAGACTGGGTATAAATAGATAGTGCCCCAACAACCATAATAGGAACTTCGCAAAGTTTTACAAACCTGATTAATTTTGATTTTTCTGTTTTCTCAGCAAGCTGCCCTGCCATACCCGAAAATAAAAAAAACGGTAAAATAAATAAGCCTGCTGCAATATTTGAATAGAGCGCACCATCGGCCAATGTTGCAGCTTGAAAAACCAGTAAAATAAGCACCGACTGCTTATAGACATTATCGTTAACGGCAGAAAAAAACTGGGTAATAAACAAAGGTAAAAATCGCTTACTATTAAGTAAGCCGCTTTGATTTGTTGAATGCGTTTTCATTGTGATCCTTACGTTTTAACTCTAAATAAACCTATCTCAAAAAGGGCTTTGATTACTTAGCCGTCAAATTAACTGCACACTATTTTTAGCTAGCTTACCTTAAAAACAAAAAAGCCTACATAAATTAATTACGTAGGCTTTTACATATCTTTTCAAACAGTCGCTTTAATAAACTATTCTTGTGCAACCACGCGGCGCCCACTAAAAGCATGCATTAGGGTTCTACCATCAACTAAATCAAGTTCGCCTCCAACCGGAATACCGTGCGCTATTCGCGAGGCGCCCACATTATTTTTGTGGCAAAGCTGGGCAATATAATGCGCAGTCGTCTCACCCTCAACACTAGGATTTGTTGCTAGTATTACTTCGTTAATGCCGCCTTGAGAAAGTTTTTGCTCTAAAACATCTAAGCCTATTTCTTTAGGGCCAATACCATCAATGGGTGATAAATGCCCCATAAGAACAAAATATAAACCTAAATACTGACCCGTTTGCTCAATGGCAAGTACATCAGTAGGCGACTCAACAACACATAACGTACCGCTGTCTTGGCGTTTTGTACTTAAGCAGATGTCACATTGAGGTTGCTCACAAAAAGTTCGGCACGTTTGGCAATGACCTATTGCTGTCATTGCCTTAGTAAGCGCGCTACCTAGTTGTGTACCACCTTTGCGATCACGTTCAAGCAAATGAAATGCAATACGCTGTGCAGACTTTGGGCCAATACCCGGTTGACACCGCAATGCTTCAATAAGCTGATTTAAACTATCTGAAAGTTGCATTGTTTGTTAAAACGGCATTTTCATACCTGGTGGTAATTGCATACCGCCAGTTACTTTGCTCATTCGTTCTTGCGTTTCTTCAGCTACACGGCGCACAGCATCGTTACATGCCGCTGCAAGTAAGTCTTCAATCATGTCTTTGTCGTCTTCCATAAGGCTTTCATCAAGCTCTACGCGACGAACATTGTGGTTACCAAGCATGGTTACTTTAACTAAGCCTGCACCCGCTTCACCAACAACTTCCATTGTTGCAATTTCGTCTTGGGCTTTTTGCATGCGCTCTTGCATTTGCTGCGCTTGCTTCATCATGTTACCCATTCCACCTTTAAACATAATTTTCTCTCTTTCTTTTAATCTTTAATTGTCATGAAGATAAGGGCGATTGTATGTAATTACAATGCCTGAATACTGTTTTCGTCAATTTCGGCGCTAAATAACTGTTGAAATTGTACTATGTTTTCGTCACTTGTGATCACATCTATTGCTTGCTGATGGCGCCCTGCATCTATTTTTTGTTGAATTAAATAAGGCGAATCGATAACCCCTTGAGCAAATTTTATACTCAGCGACACATTGTGATCGTAAATACTCGATAATGCGGCATCAAGTTTTTGGCGAAGCATTGGCGTATCTAGGTGTTTTTGCGATTCATCAACATCTATATGTAAGTTACTTCCCTGCTTCGTAAAAATTGAATGCAGCGCAAATTGGCGCATTCGTCCACCCAGCCCCATACGTTTTATCAAATAAGCCCACTCGTCTTGCTGATGAGCAAACTTTATTTCACTTATTGGGCTTTGAAAATCATCTGGAACCGGAATACTTTCCTCTTGTGGAGCTGGAGCAGGCACACTTTGAGGGTTAATTTGTTTTAGTAACTCAGGCGCTAAATTTTCAGTGATTGTTTGATGCTTAGCTTTAAAATCAACTTTTTGTGCTTTTGTAGCGACTACACTGGGGCGTTTTGCTTGGCTCCCGCTAACAGGGAGCTCAGACTTTTTTTCATGCTCGCCTGTATTATAGTCATCCCACGGCGGTGGGTTAGTAGATTGCACAGAAGCCGCTTGAGGGTGTTCTGTGTTTTCAGAATGAGTGTGTATATCTGTATTAGTGGCTTCACTTTGCTCTACAATTGGCGAACCAACCAGCCTGTTACTTTGCTCATTATTATCAGCTTCAGGTTTTTCAGACACTGGCGGCTGAGCTATATTATTACCTGATAACCTGCCTGAACCTGATATATTTCTGTCACGTAAGATGCGTGCAATGGCCGATTGTGCCTGAGACTCTTTATCATGCAGTGAAGCTGCATCCAAAGAGACTGGAGCGCTTGGAGATTCAGCCTGTTGCGATGTGCTTTGAGTTTGAGGATTAAAACCTTGATCTAGCGCGCTACTCATTACATCATCGAATTGTGCAGCTAATGTTTGCTCTACATCATTGTGCTGCATGTATGCTTCATTTTCGCTGTTACGCTGTGCTTGCTCATCACTTATTTGCTTCGCAGGTGTATTTTGGCTCGTTTCAGTTTGAGCCTCTTCGTTTTCAACCTGTAAATGCTCTACGTGAGCAGAATCAACAGGCGTGTCAGTGGCCGTGGGGGTTACTTGCTCATGCTGTTCTGCACTTATAATCGATTTTTCAGCTGGTTGCTGTACAATGTTTGTGTCGCTATGATTAGCAGCGTTATTAGTACTTTCAGGCTTATTTTTACTTAAAATATCGCGCAGTGCATTGGCTCGGCTTTCAGTGTTACGTGCCGGCAATTGAGGTGTATTTATCTCTTTCTGCTGATTTTCGTTTCCTGCAGGCTGAAATGCAAGTAACCTCAGCAAAATCATTTCAAACCCTAAACGTGGTTCAGGGGCCCATTGTAAATCTTTTTTACCGTTTAAAAGTAACTGGTAATAAACCTGCACTTGCTGCGCACTGGTGTGCTCTGCAACGTGTTTTATGTAATCAGCATTGGTCTCATCAAGCCCAGCAGCTTGAGGCACTAGCTGGGTAAGCTGGGTTAAGTGCGTTAATGAAATTAAATCATCAAGTAACGCTATATAATTTGGATTTTTGCTCGCTACATTTGCTATTTCGCTCATGAGCGCAGCGCCATCTTGACTTAGTAATGCTGCTAATAAACTTTGGCTGTAGTGTGTATCCATTAAACCAAGCATAGCTTGAACCGCTTGATTATTAATATCACCATTCGTTTGTGCTATAGCTTGATCGGTTAAGCTAAGCGCATCGCGCATACTGCCATCTGCAGCTTTTGCAATAACGCTAAGTGCATCGTTATCAAAGCGCAGTTGTTCTTGAGTCAAAACGTGTTGAAGCTGTGTTTTAATTTCACTTTGCGATAAGGCGTTTAAATTAAACTGTAAACATCGCGATAAAATAGTAACGGGTAACTTTTGGGGATCGGTGGTTGCGAGTAAAAATTTCACATGCTCTGGCGGTTCTTCAAGCGTTTTTAAAAGCGCATTAAAACTATGCTTTGAAAGCATGTGAACTTCATCTATTAGGTATACTTTGTAACGCCCGCGCGTAGGTGCGTATTGAACGTTATCAAGTATTTCACGCGTATCTTCTACTTTAGTACGAGAGGCAGCATCAATTTCTAGCAAGTCAATGTAGCGCCCTGCTTCAATATCTGTACAGCTGCTACATTGCCCACAAGGAGATGCCGAAATACCTTCGTCGCAATTTAAGCTTTTTGCAAAAATACGCGCAATAGTTGTTTTACCAACACCTCGGGTTCCAGTGAATAAATACGCGTGGTGCAGTCTATTTTGTGTAAGCGCATTAACAAGCGCTTGTTTAACATGAGACTGCCCAACCAATTCATGAAAGGTTTGTGGACGCCATTTTCTCGCTAGAACCTGATAACTCATCGATTATTCGCCTTCGAATTCAACCAACTTTAAGATTTTGATACCCATTTTTTCAATGCGTTGTTCGCCACCTAATTCAGGCAATGATACAACAAATGCTGCATCAGTAGCCTCACCGCCTAACTTATTAACTAGTTTAGCAGTCGCTTCAATAGTACCGCCAGTTGCTAGAAGGTCATCAACAAGGAGTACCTTATCACCGGGTACAATTGCATCAACATGAAGTTCTAGCGTGTCTTCACCGTATTCTAATAGGTAATCTTGGCGAATAACTTCGCGCGGTAATTTGCCAGGCTTACGCACTGGAATAAAAGGAATACCTAAAGCATAAGATAAAGGCGCACCAAAAATAAAGCCACGTGATTCTGTGCCAATAATTTTTGTAAAACCTTGGTCTTTATATTCGGTTATAAACGCATCAATAGTAGCCTTGAACGCTTCAGGGTTGGCCATTAATGTAGTTACATCGCGAAACATAATGCCCGCTTTAGGATAATCAGCAATTGTTGCAATGCTGTTTTTAATAATTGCTGGTGTTACTTGAGTCATAAGTTTTACTGCTCAATGGTTGATATTACAAAGCAGGTGATTATAACCTTAAGTGAACTTTAATTGCGAGTTTGCTGTGACTTTAACGAAAATATTGAACAGTTATAGAGGATAGAAAAGCAAAGCATTAAGGCTGATGCTGACAACAGCCTTAAACTATAAATACGTTTTAGGTTAAGCTGGTGATCCAACCTAAAATTGCATTTAAACAACCAATACCTGCAAATACCGCTAGAAAAGCAATAAAATAAGTAGCGTTAAACGGATCTTTAAAATCTTTATCATCTGACATGGTACAACCTTTTATTAAGCACGATAAATAAGGCTGCCATGATAGACGATGTAAAAACATCAATAAAGGCCTTAATCTTGATTTTTTGTCACTATTACACCGCGTTCAATCAGCGCATTGAGTGTCACAAGGGCCCCTTGTGTTATTTGCTCTTCGTTAAACTGAGGAGCCTGCATAATCACCTGTTGGCATAGATTATCAAATGTAATGCCTTCAACGCTTTCAATGATAGAGAGTAATAAAGCCGTCATTGCATTAGTTGCTAAAAACTGTACTTCATCTTCTTCATCTCTATAAACAACAAAATAGTTAGGTACAGTCGATGGTTCTTTTGGCCGGACCTGGTCACTTATAGTTTGCACTGGATATTGATAACTCAAATTTCTCGCTACGCTTGATAGAAATAATGGACTTTTAGTTAACGCTGTTTGTTGTAGTTTTCTCTCATTGGGGTCTTCGTTTGCTATTGAAACGTCAAGCTCTATCCATTCATAATGCGCAAGTTCTAACATAAAAGCAGGATCATAGCTTTTCATTTCATAACTACTGGATAAGTAATTAATAAATTCCCCTGCTATATCTAAAAAGTATGGTGATTGACAATTATATTCACTAAAAAACTGCCTGATCAATTTGTTCCATTGTTTGTCACTATAAAGCGTTTTTAACACTGGGTAACCGGAAGAAATGAATCCCTCTATGTTATTAAAGAATAGGTCGCGATATATAGCCATGCGTCTATCTTCAATATCAGTTGGCTTTTTATTTTTTTTTGGCTCACGTATGTGCGCCATAAATTCATTTTGAACATCTATAAAGCTCATAGCTTGATACTCATTACTGTGTGATTCGCGTTAACTTTAAGCTCGTTGTTTTGAAAGCTCAGGATTTAGATACTTTTGTTGCAACTGAATAATAATATCAAGCTCTTTAGTGAGTACATTTATCTCTGGAATATTAAAATCTCGCTCAAGAAGCGTTGGAAATACGCCATGTACCTTATAAGCTTTATCAAGTAACTCCCAAACTGGATCAATAACATCGGCGCCATGAGTATCGACTATCAAATCATTAGCCTCATTATAATGTCCCGCAACATGCCCATAAGCGATACGTTTTGTAGGTAAGCCAGCTAAGAAAGTATTTGCGTCATAACCATGGTTTATAGAATTAACATAAATATTATTTACATCAAGCAACAATTTACAATCTGCTTGCTCTAAAATTTCAGTAGTAAATTCGAGTTCAGTTAACTCTTGGCCTGGCGCACCGTAGTAAGATACATTTTCCATCGCAACAGGTCGTTCAAGAATATCTTGAACTTGCTTAATTCGGGGGACAACGTGCGCTATTGCCTCTTTGGTAAAAGGGATGGGCATTAAATCATACATATGGCCTTGACCAGAGCAATAACTCAAATGCTCACTAAACATTTTAATGTTGTGCTGATCAAAAAAGACTTTTAGCGATTTAATAAATTCAATATCAAGCGGCTCTGGCGAACCTATTGATAAAGACAAGCCATGACATACAAAATTATTAGCATCGGTTAATGTTTTAAACTGCTTTTTAAATCGGCCGCCCAGTTTTAACCAATT
>NZ_NTLW01000190.1:0-11731 GCF_002632075.1 Pseudoalteromonas sp. ESRF-bin5
GCTCTTAGAGTGTGTGTAATTGCGCTGTTAGGTTTATTAAATAACACCATTTCATCGGGAGTTTCGTTATTTAACTCTGCAATGTGGGCTGTATAATTCCTGCCAACGCAGACGACTTTTGAAGGCGTTAATCTTTCAGAGTCTAGTGTTATAAACTGCATATAATTTAAACCTCACGCTTTAACTTATAAGTGTTTCTAATAAGCCTAAATTAATAGGTTTTAATAAAACACGATCAATATTTAAATCTTTTATCTCTTTTGGATCAGGTTCCGCACCACTCACAATAACTAATCGCAACTCAGGGTATCGCTCGTTAACCTGCTCACCTAAGTCAATTCCGCTGCCATCTGGTAAATGCATATCTAACAATACTTTATCAAATTGCTGATCGTGGTTAAGTATTTGCAAACACTGCGCACAGCTTGACGCTATTACCGTCTCTACTCCTAAGCTTTCTAAAAGCAACTGGGTTATTTGTGCAGCATCGTCATCATCTTCTACCAATAAAAAGCGCTGCCTTTTTTCACTTAGCGCTTTAACTTGAATATCTTTTGCCTGAGGCGCATTTTCAGGCGAAACTAAGTAATCCTGAAGGCATTGATATAACGCACTGCTGTCAACTGGTTTTGGTATTACGTCATTAAAACCTAGTGCTGCAAGCTCTTCATGTATTCCTTTCATTGTGGCAGCTGTAAGCGCAATTATTGGCCCTTTGTAGCCCATTTTTCTAAGCTCAATGGTTGCTTCTTTACCACCCATTATTGGCATATGAATATCAATAAAAATAATATCGTATGGCGCTTTATAGGCGTCGGCTATACGCACTTTTTCAAGCGCTTGCTGGCCATGCTCTGCATAGTCTACTCGCGCGCCGCAGCTACTGATCATATGCCCTACCAGCATTCGTAAATCGCGCAAGTCATCAACGACCAGTACTCGCCCGTGGACTTTACTGGGTGTTAATTTACTTTGTAACTGTGGGGCACTGCTAAAGTTGAGCACTTGTCGCTCAACATCACTTATGTCACCTGGGTATACCGAAATAGTAAAGGTCGACCCTTTGCCTATTTCTGAATGCAAACTTATATTACCTTGCATACGAGACAATAGCTCGGCACATATTGCCAAGCCCAAACCTGCACCGCCAACTGAACGCGACTCTACATCGGCTATTTGTTCAAATGGTTTAAAAATAAGTTGCTGCTTTTCAGGTGCAATCCCCATTCCTGAATCTTTAATACTAAAAAAGAGCATCTCTGTGCCGTCAACATGCTGCGTCCAAGCCTTAACAACTATCTCGCCTTTATCTGTAAACTTAACGGCGTTATTAATTAAATTTATTAGTATTTGACGAACACGCGTCGCATCAAGGCGGGCAACTAGCGGGAGCGCTTGGTCTGATTCAAACTTAAGTGCTAACCCTTTATCAAGCACCGATACACGCATTAGCGTGTATACATCTGCAAGCATGCTATCGAGGTTTACTTCACTGGGTGTGAGCTCTAGTTTATCTGCGGCTATTTTTGATAAGTCTAATACGTCATTAAGCAGGCTAAGTAAGTGTTTACCATTTCGGTAAATAACCCCTAACTCGTTTTCGGCTTGTTGACTAAAGTCGCTTTGCATTAACAATTCTGTGTAACCTAAAATTGATGAAAGCGGTGTACGTAACTCGTGGCTTAAATGTGCTAAAAAACGGTCTTTTGAGCGGTTTTCAGCTTCCGCTTTTAAGCGCTCTACGCGCTCCCCCTCTACATCTTTTCGGGCAAGGGCGTAACGAATTGCACGGGCAAAACGGCTTGAGCTCATTTCTCCTTTAATCAAGTAATCAACAGCTCCAGCGTCAAGTGCCGCAGAATCTAGTTCATCATCCGATTGCCCAGTAAGCATAATAATAGGCCCGCTAAAGCCATTAGCTATCGCTTCTTTTAAAACATCGAGCCCATTAGATGCCCCAAGGCGGTAATCAAGCAAACAAATGTCGTGTTCGTTTTTACTTAGCGTTTCTATTGCTTGCTCTGGAGAGCTTACCCATTGAACGTTAAACGTATGTGAGTCTAATTGCTCCAAATAGTCGCAGGTGAGTATGTAATCATCTTCATCGTCTTCTACAAGTAGCAACTGAGTCACTTTATCTAACATACAATCTCCATTAATCGTTAAACGTACTTGGCAACTCTACAAACTCAACCCAATATTTCCCAAGGGTTTTCATCAAATCAACTAAGCCATCAAAAGTAACAGGCTTAGTAATGTATGAAGCTGCACCTAAGTTATACCCTTTAACCATATCTTCTTCTTGTTTCGATGTGGTTAAAATAACAACTGGAATCCCTTTTAAATTTGGGTTTGCTTTAATCGCCTCTAACGCCTCGCGGCCATCCATTCTTGGCATGTTCAAATCAAGTAAAATTAGCCCAGGACGCGGCGATACTTCTTTATCAGCAAACTTTCCTTTGCGCTCCAAATACTCAAGTAACTCAACACCATCTTCTACAAAGTGCAGCTCGTTAAGTACTCGGCTTTCAGCAAGTGCATCTTGCGTTAATAAACGATCATCTTCGTCGTCGTCAGCCATTAAAATAGTAATTGGTTTAACTTTTGTGTAGGGCATTTAAGCCTCTCCTTGCAAGGTGAAAAGCGCAGCTTCCACTGGTAGTTTTATAATGAAGGTTGCACCTTCACCGTCTTTACTTTGAGCTGTAATAGTACCGCCATGGCGCTCTACAATCCGTCTGCACACAGAAAGACCAATACCTGTCCCTTTATATTGTGAGCGACCATGCAAACGCTGAAACGGTACAAATATTTTATCAGCATAGTCTTGAGAGAACCCTATGCCATTATCCTTTATGGTAATTACTTGAAAGCTTAATTCTGCATTGTGATCTTCATTAAAAATAGCCTCATGTTCGTAACTAATTTTTATATGCGGACTCACATCTTGGCGTCTAAACTTAACCGCATTCGAGAGTAAGTTTAAAAAAAGTTGCTGCATTTGGCTTTTATCTGCTTGAATAACAGGCAACTCTGCCACTTCAATTTGTGCATCTGACTCTTTTATTGCAATCTCTAAGTCGCTAAGAATATCGTCAACTACTTCATTTAAGTTAGTATCATCAAAGTCTTTACCACGCGTAGTAACACGCGAAAACTCTAACAAGTCGTTAATTAAGTTCGACATTCGCTGTGCGGCGTTTTTCATACGGCCAATATAATCTAAGCCTTTTTCGCCTAAATCATCTTTGAACATGGTTTCTAACCGGTCACTAAATGCTTGAATTTTACGAAGAGGTTCCTGCAAATCATGGCTTGCCACAAAAGCAAACTCTTCCAACTCCCGGTTACTTCTGCTTAATTCGTCTGAATACAAGGTTAGCTCTTGCGTGCGTTCAGATACTTTACTAGCCAATGTTTCGTTTTGTTTCTCAAGATCAAATCGATATTGAGCGGCATTTCTGAGGTTTAAGCGTGTCATTACAAACATGCCTATAATCAGTATTGCACTAGTAATCGCGGTAATCGCAAACGTAATTTTGGCCTCGTTTTTGATTTGAGCAAGCTTTGAAAAATGGCTCACTTTAAACAGTAATTCACGGTCTTGAATATCATTTACGCGTTCACGAATTTGCTTGTAAAGCTCTCGGCCGTCGTGGGTATTTAAAATAGCTAAAGCACGGCGCTCTTTATCATCAAGCGCTAAGTTAACTGTTTTTTTAAGCTCTTTAATTTTACTTTGTACTAAAACAAGCAGCTGGGCTATTCGTTCAGACTGACCATCAATTTCCGAATGCAGTGATTTAACATGGTCTGTTTGTGCTTCTAACTGGCCAATTGCATCGAAGTAAGGTGTAAGGTAATCATCTTCTTCCGTTAATAAATAGCCACGCTGCCCAGACTCAGCCTGTACAATAGATAAATGCAATTGCTCTATTGCCGAACTTAGCATGCTAGTGTTGTCTAAGCTTTTTTGTGTTTGGGTTAACCCTTGAATTGTATTTAATGCCAAAAAAGCATTACCCACAATAATAGATAACACCACAACTATAAAAGCCGCCCACGTAACATTCGCTTTACCTTGTTGTTTTTGCATGCTTATTTAGTTTCCTGTTTGCGCATAAAACACGCTTTCATCATTGTGAATCAACAATTTTTTGTAAGCTTTCACTGCATTGTTGGCAATTGCTAATAATTTTATTTAGTGCCTCGAGTGCCTTTTCTTTTGGCATATCGTTTTCAAGTACTAACTTAATTAGTTCAGCATTCATTGAAATACGATTTAAAGGGGCTCTTGCGTCATGAACTAATTTATTAAGCGGCTCCGGTTGATTGTTCTGTGTCATGTTACCTCTCAACTTATTTATACTCGCCAATACCACCGTAAGCATTAAGGCGGTTATAAAGTGTTTTAGTGCTAATTCCTAGCATTTGTGCAGCAAGTGTTTTATTCCCTTGCACCTTGTCGAGCGTTGCATGAATGAGCTCTTTTTCAACTTCTTCTATGGTTTGTCCAGCCGACACTGCGTTATCAGCACTTTGATTATTTACACGTGAAAATGGCGACTCTAGATTATCTGGCAGTGTCACTTCGCCTGATTTAGGGTCACTCATGATAAAGGCACGGTGAATAGCATGGCGAATTTCACGCACATTGCCCGGCCACTCATAACTTTGCAGCTCTTTAAGCTGTGCAGCAGTCCAACTAAATGCGGTGCCATTCTCATCGTTTAGCTGATCTAAAAATGCTTTTGCTAACAATGGAATATCGTCTTTTCGATCTCTTAAAGGCGGTATATCAATAGGAAACACTGCGAGCCTAAAGTAAATATCTTCACGAATAACGTTGTTCTGAGCCAATTCTTCTAACGTTCGGTTAGTTGCAGAGATTACTCGACAATTGGTTGGAATTTCTTTATTGCCCCCTACACGCGTTACTTTTTTAGTCTCAAGAACTCGTAATAAATTAGGCTGCATATCAATTGGCATTTCGGTTACTTCATCTAAAAACAAAGTACCGTCGTTTGATTGCTCAAATACCCCTTCTTTACGCGCAATTGCACCTGTAAATGCGCCTTTTTCATGGCCAAATAATTCACTGCCAATCAGCTCTTTCGAAAGTGCACCACAGTTACTAGCCACTAATGGGCCTTCGCACTGGCTTGCATTGTGTATTGCCTGAGCCACAACTTCTTTACCTGCGCCACTTTCGCCCATTAACATGACATTGGCATTTGTTTTGGCTACTCGCTCAATCATATTGTACAGTTTGTGCATTGGCTCTGACTCGCCAATTAAGCTGCCAAAATGACGCGTAATACCACTGGTTTTTGCCTTTTTAACGGCTACTTTTTTAGGGCCATTTAAAACAAGCTCTAAATCTTCGCGTTGAAGGGGTTTTAGAAGGTGCCCAATATTAGGCTCACACATATCAGCCAATATTCCCTTCACTGAAGGGTGGCCCGATATGAGTGTAATTTTTGGAGACTGGCCAATTATTTTTAAATGGTCAAGCAAATGAAGTCCGCTTCCATCAGGTAACATGAAATCAAGTAACACATGATCAAAGGTATTATTTTCAAACCATTGGTGTGCTTCTTTTAAACTGGTTGCGGTGCTTATATTGTGGCCGAGGAATTCGACTATGTGGCAAACAACGTCACTAAATTCAACGTCATCATCTACTAAAAGTATGTTTAACATGATAAATCCCTGTTCTTTTTTTTTATTCTACGCATCCTAAGAACTAATTTAAAGGTACGTATTGAGCTAATCTTTTAGAATAACTTAAATGATTTATTGTCCTATTATATCAACCCTCTATTTACGTAAGCTGAAAGCATAACGATCACAATAAAAACAATTTTTATTTGCAAGTAATACTTATACAGCTGATATACTCGTATGTTAATAAAAGGAGATGAAATGCAGCAATTAAAAACCTTAATCCACTCTGGCATTAATATAAACCAAGGCACTCATTTCACACGTATTACCGCTCGTGCCATTGTAATAAAAAACAATAAAATATTACTTATGTACACAAATCGTTATGAAGATTATAGCCTACCTGGCGGTGGTGTAGATGAGGGTGAAAGCGTTGAACAAGGCTTAATTCGCGAGTTGAGCGAAGAAACCGGCGCTAAAAATATTACTGTGGTTAAAGATTTTGGTCTCTACGAAGAGTATCGCCCTTGGTATAAAAACGACTTTGATATTATTCATATTAAATCGTATTGCTACGTGTGTAATATTGCCGATGAATTTGGCAAAGCAAAATTAGAGCACTACGAACAGCAAAATGGCATGACCGCAAAGTGGGTTGATATAAACGATGCAATTGCACATAACGAACGCACATTAGCCAATAGTGAAAAACAAGGCCTTTCTATTTTACGAGAAACCTACCTGCTCAAACAAATTGTACAAACGCTATTTTAAAGCCAAGTATAATTTATTAATCAGTTTGTAAATTTTGCACTGACCAGTACTTTTTACTTTATCTAATTTACAAAATTATAAATTAAAAAAGTAAAACAAGACTTTAAAAATAAAATAGCCAATAACAATCAACAAGTTAAAACAAAACCATTCCTGCGATTATATTGGCCTTTGATTTGCACCTATCTGCTTACATAAATTGTAAGGAGATAGGAATGAGCAATACAGTTAAAACGATTAATCCGGCAACTGAGCAAACCATCGATACCTACACGCTACTTTCTCAACATGAGGCAGAGCAAGTAATCGAAAAATCTCACGAAACATATTTAAAGTGGCGTTTAACGTCATTTAGCGAACGCGCAAAACATTTAAATGCCCTCGCAACACTTTTTGAAGAACAAAAAGAAGCCATTGCTAAATTAATGACCGAAGAAATGGGTAAAGTGTATGAGCAAGGCTTTCAAGAAGTTGAACTATGTGCCGGAATTTGTCGTTATACAGCTGAAAACGGCCCACAAGTTTTAGCGGACGAAGAACGAGACATGGACGGTGGCCGCGCCATTATTAGTTACCAACCTACGGGCGTTTTATTAGGCATTCAACCTTGGAACTTCCCGCTTTATCAAGTTATTCGCTACAGCGTAGCTAACATTATGGCCGGTAACACGACCGTGCTTAAGCACGCAGGTAACGTTTTTGGCATGGCTGAAAAAATCGAAGCCCTATTTAAACAAGCCGGTTTCCCGGAGCATTGCTTTAGCAATTTACTTATTGATGGTAAAACAGCAAGCAGCCTAATTGCCCACAAAGCAATTAGCGGTGTAACCTTTACAGGCAGTGATGGTACGGGTAAAAAAGTAGCCGAAGAAGCCGGTAAACACGTTAAAAAAACAGTACTGGAGCTTGGCAGTAACGATGCCTACTTAGTACTGGATGATGCCGATTTAGAACTTGCCGTTAAAACCTGTGTAACAGGACGTATGATCAATAACGGTGAAACCTGTGTATCAGCAAAACGTTTTGTTGTGGTTGAGTCACTTTACGATGACTTTAAAGCACAAATTAAAGAACAATTTGAAGCCCTTAAAATGGGTGACCCCATGGCCGATGACACAGACCTTGGCCCAATGGCACGTGAAGATTTACGCGACGGTATTCATGACCAAGTCATGCAATCGGTTAAAGCAGGTGCAAATATTGTAACGGGTGGTGAAATTCCATCGCAAACGGGTTACTACTACCCGCCTACAATTCTCGATAACTTATCGCCGGGCATGCCTGCATACGACGACGAATTATTTGGCCCTGTCGCTTCACTTATTAAAGCAAAAGACAACGACGATGCTATGCGCATTGCCAACGACTCTCGCTATGGTTTAGGCGGTGGTATTTTTTCAAAGGATGAGAAAAAAGCCATTGAACTGGCTAAAAAGCACTTTGACACCGGTATGATCAACATTAACGGTTACGGCCTTGCACAGCCTAACCTGCCGTTTGGTGGTGTTAAAGAAAGTGGCTACGGCCGAGAGCATGGTGGCTTTGGTATGCGCGAATTTGTGAATATTAAGAGCATTATGATTGCCAACGCATAATAAATGCAACATACCTGTTATTGAATAAAATAGCAGCAATAAATATTAAGCCTAAAAGCGAACTGCCGCTTTTAGGCTTTTTTATGCTTAACAAATAAAAACTCGCTAAGCGCTAATAATCAAAAATAGTTTAGCACACATACACTGTTACAAATTTAGGGTTTTAAGCCAGCTTAATGGCTGTTAACTTATTTACTACTCATTCAATATTTCATAAAAAGCTGAATGCCTTAACTGCAAAAGTCTCAATAAAGTGCAGCAGCATAAAGGATTAAATATGAATAAAACGATAAAAAAATTAGTCGTTATTGCAGCGGTTGCATTATCAGCAGGTGCTTTAGCACAAACCTATAATGTATATAATCACAAAAAAATGGCTGCCATTGAATGCGGTGGTGAACAAAACATAAAAAGCATTACAAGTAAAAAATTTGAATGTATTGAGCAAGCTAGAAAAACACTATAAATGCGACAAAATCTAAGCTTAAAAATCAGATAAAAACCCGAGGGTTGGCCTAAAAGGCAACGATGAATTCACAATGCAAAGCAACCTTTACCAAGGTGAGCGCTAGTTTGGGAATAATAAGAGGAAACTTTCCTTTTTTCTACATGCTTAAATAACCTACATTAAGAATAATATTTATATCTGGCAATAAGTTACACTATTTGCTAATAATAGAAACTCATAAAATAAGGACCTTTTTACGCAAATATGGGGAAAGTGTCCTTTGATTAAATTGTTATGTTTTACGAGTAATTATGAGTAAAATTTTTATTGTTTTCCTTTTTATATCAGGTGTTGCATTGGCTGAAAAATATCCAGAGTCTTACGATTCCGTTGAGTTGAAATATCAACTTGTTGGCATCGATGGTTTGAGTGAAAAAGAAAAGGCCATATTTGCTATTTGGTGGTTGGAAGCTGAAGTAAGCAACGGAGGGTTTCATCAATATTTTTGGAATTCCGCAGGTGATAATGCAGGGTTGGCTTTGGATTCATTGAATAAAATAGGCGCTACCGAGACAGCAAAATTGCTTAAACAGGCTATCGATATTGCTTTTTCTGGTTCACTACCTCTAACTCGCACTGATAGACAAATGGAATTGGAAATTGAAGAAGACAAGAAAATTGATGAACTGGGTAAGTTAGATTCTAGCTTTTATGAATATCAAGAGGACTTTTATAAAATGCTAAATAACTTTAGAGTAAAGTAAAACATAACAATCCATTCAACCGGCCCCATACTCGCGGCCATTGTTCGTGCCTCACAAAGTGTAGGCCACAAGTCTGTGCCGTTTAATAGGGGCGTTAGGAGTGCTGATGAGGCTGCATATTTTTTTACTATCGTTGCTAATGTCAGGTACCGTATTTGCAGAAGATAAAAGCAAATATACGCCAGAGCAATTGTTCGTGATCGGTACAGAGCTATTTAAAGAAGACAGAAAGGAATTTGATCCTAATTTGGGACTTGAGTTCCTACTAGAGTCAGCGAAATTTAAATACGAATTCGCTCCGTTTGGTTTGTGTGTTTCATTATCAACTGAAAAACCAATACTAGACTTACAAGAAGCTTATGCATGGTGTTATGTCGCGCAAAAAATTGGGAATAAATATTCAAACATGGCTTCTCAAAGAAGCGATGAAATATTAGGTAAAATCCTTTTAGATAGTGGTGTTGTAGCAGTTGAGAAAGCTAAAAAACTCGCTATCTCTAGATATCAGGAGTAGGCACTCCTAACAAACGCATTAAAATGGACGCCTAACAGTTGGCTGGCGCTCATTCTTCGCTAAGTTTAGCCAACTGTTATCCGCCATTTATGCGGAGCGTTATATTTACAAGGAGGTTTAATGTTTTATTTTAATTTATATGATGACAAAAGATTAAAAGGTCTCAAGCAAAGTGAAAAAATAGAGATCGTAAATAGCGCAGTTAAACAATTCAGAGAAGACAAACCTATAAATATTTCTCGCCGGTTGCTAATTATGTTTCTTTGGTGCGGAATACCAGCTTTAGTCTTCTTAATACTTTTTAATTTTGGTTTCGCTATTGGCTGGTTTGCTCTTTCCATACTCATTCTTGGGATAAAGACCGCTAATGATGAAAGTGCTGAAATCGAACCTTACTTAGATAAAGTATTAAAGTGACATAAATATAACAACACGCCCTGAGGTGGACGACTAGTAAAATTTAGCTATTAATTGCAAATTTTAAAAGTGGTGAGCCTCTGCGTTTCAATGCTGCTAAATACGTCGATTCATCGTAGGGTGTATTCGTTTTCCAACACCTAAATACAATCCTTATCCATTTAAATGCCAGTGATCTAATAATGCTGTTATGCGGCTTACCCTTGGCTTTTTGTTGCTCATAATACGCTTTAGCCCAAAATGAATAACGAATAGAAAAGCCTGCCCATTCTACAAATGTTTGCCTTAAAAAAGTGGGGCAACTATAACGCCAATGCGTCCACATTTTTTGACCACTGCGCTCAATAACAGGCGCTATACCAGCGTACTTTTGAAGTTCTGCAGCATCATTGTAACGCGCACGATTACTCCCAAAAGCAACAAGTAAACGTGGGGCGAGTTGTGGACCTGCGCCGGGTAAGCTATCAAATATCTTTTTATCCTGCTGGGCTTTATAAGCCGATTTTATTGCTTTATCGAGCTTTTCAATGCCCTTTAATAACACTTTAAATTGCGTGATAAGCACTTCAACGAGCATTTGATTAGGTACAATTACTCCTTCGTCCAGAGTTAATGGCATCGCATTTTTAATACTGTCTAGTCGTGCATTATTAACCGTGCAATAGTGTGAATTATGACTCTCAAAAAAGTCGAGTAAGGTCTGTTTTCTTGCTTTTTTAACCGCAGTGAGTGATGGCCATTTCTGAATGAAGTCGCAGAATATATACGTGTCCTTTTCTTTAAACCATTCAAGTGCCTGCGGGTAATAATTCTTTAATGTCGCCGTTATTTTATTGGATAAATCGACACTGTCTTGCACTAAACTTCGGCGATATTCAACAAGCTGAGACAGCGTTCGCATAGCTGCTGACTCGGGCTCAATGACAGAGAGCTTATCCATGTGTAACTTAAGAATTTCAACTTGCAGAAAGGCATCTGATGGGTCATCTTTTGCGCCACTGGGCGTAAAAGCCTGGCGATATTTAGCAACAGCACAAGGATTAACGGTGAATAAAGTAAGGTGGTCGTATTTAGCTAATGCATAAATAAGCGGGCCTTTTTTAAGTTCGCAAACAATCGCTATTTTCTGGTCTGGATAACGCTGTTTAATATCCATAGCCCATTCATGCAACGCTTCAGGTCTGTGTTTAACAACGGTGTAATGATATTTATTAGTGCTTGTTGGATGCTCACAAATATCATGTTTTTTATCGGCCCAATCAATGCCAATGAGTGCAGCAAAATTATCAACGTTATATGCTTTCATTTTATAGCGCCTACGGTTAAAGTTAAGGACGGAATGTGCTTAAATCTCGTTTCTCGCAGGTCTTATAGATAGTCTTGGTCGGCAATCCCTGAGTATGCGTTTTGAAATCGAGGTGCTCTGTTGGCTCGAACGTCTTGTTAAAAACATTGGATGTTCGTCATTCAATATTCGTAACCAACAGAAGCATATTCCACTTAATATAATAGTCAGTTACTTTTAAATTAAGTGGCTTGGTCGAACTATAAG
>NZ_NTLW01000151.1:0-32670 GCF_002632075.1 Pseudoalteromonas sp. ESRF-bin5
TAAATGTCACCTTTCCATACAACATGATCTAGTTTAACGGTTTGAATAAACGACAACGTAGCAGCCTGAGAAATCGTATTTTTCATGTTGTTACAAAAATCGATAATTGAAGTGTAATCGGTATTCAGTGCATCAAAATTATCACTTAGGTGCGAACTATTTTCTTTAATACCTTCTACTGATACCACTGTTTCATCTGTTTTGTTAATAATTTCTTTTACTAGGTCGGCCACTTCTTGCGCTGACTTATTCGTGTTTGTTGCTAGCACCCTTACTTCATCTGCTACAACACTAAAGCCTCGGCCAGCTTCACCCGCACGGGCAGCTTCAATAGCAGCGTTAAGTGCTAATAAATTTGTTTGATCTGATATTTTACTAATTGTTGAAACAAACGTACTGATTTTACCGGCCATGCTAGCTAGGCCTGAAATGTTTTCAGTCATGCTTCCCATTTTACTGGTCATTAAATCCATTTCTTTGACAATATGATTTAGCGAGCTATTTGATTTTTCGAGCAGGGTGTTTATCTTATCGCTTACTTTGTTTTCTTCATCAATTTTAGAGTAAGAGCCCAATACGGTTTGTCTTATATCTTCGATTTGAGCAACACCATTGATAGAGCTGGAAAGTAATGAGTGAGTGAAACTATGATCTTCATTATTATTTGGGTTATTTAACTCTTCAATTAGAGAAGTATTTTCATTGATAAGCGTTGTATTTTTATTACGTAAACTCTCAATTTCTTTTTTTAGTTGGTCATTTTCGTTTTTCAATATCGAGTAGGTTGAACTTAAAACAAACATATTTAGACCTTGATTTTTAAAAAAATAATTTACATTTAGTTATCATTATAGAGGTAAAATTTTATTGAGCCTATATTTAAAATCACTGTTTGTTATTAAAAAGTGACTAAGCGTTTACCTACATTCTCTTATTTGTTTCAGTTAACTCCTTTTTAACTCTCTATATACCCATGTCCTAATAAACAAAGCCACTTTTTATTAATTATAAAGTGGCTTTGTTTGGTTGGGTTTAACGCAGGGTGAGTTGTTGGTTTATTTCATCAAAAATACCGGCGTCGTCTATGGTTGAAGGGATTTGTAGTTCGTCACCATCAATAAGTTGGCGTAAATTTTTACGTAGTATTTTTCCGGAACGAGTTTTAGGTAAGCGCTCTACGCTAACTATATTTTTTAAACACGCTATGGCGCCAATTTGATTGCGCACTGAGGCAATAAGTGCTTTTTCGACTTCTTCGCTTGACCCTGTAAAGTCATTTTTAAGTACAATCATGCCCATTGGGAGCTGGCCTTTTAGTGGGTCGTTAACACCAAATACAGCGCATTCGGCAACCGCAGGATGAGCCGCTACAATTTCTTCCATTTCGCCGGTAGAAAGTCTGTGGCCTGCAACATTTATAACGTCATCAGTGCGGCCCATTATGAATAAGTAGCCGTCTTCATCTATATATCCGCCATCGCCAGAGAGGTAGTAGCCCTCGTATTCACTTAAATAACTGGCTTTAAATCGGGCTGTGTCTTGCCAGATAGAGGGTAAGCATCCGGGTGGTAAAGGTAGTTTTATAACTACGGCCCCTTGTTCGTTAGCTGCACATTCATTACCGTCCATGTCGAGTATACGAACATCAAATCCCGGTGTAGGTACGGTTGAGCTGCCAGGTTTGGTTGTTAATGTTTCTATTCCTACTGGATTACACGCAATGGCCCAGCCTGTTTCGGTTTGCCACCAATGATCGAGTACCGGAAGCTGAGTTTTCTCTTTTAGCCAATTGTATGTGGGCGGATCGAGGCGTTCGCCTGCTAAAAATAATCGTTTTAAACTAGAGGTATTATATTTTTTAAAGCCTTCAGCATTAGGATCTTCTTTTTTGATTGCTCTAAATGCTGTGGGGGCACTAAATAAGGCGCTTACTTTATATTCTTCCACTACTCGCCAAAAAGCAGTGGCGTCGGGAGTGCGCACAGGTTTGCCCTCATATAATACGGTTGCACATCGGTACATTAATGGTGCATACACAATATAAGAGTGCCCAACTACCCAGCCAATATCTGAGGCGGCCCAAAATACCTCGCCCGGCTCCATACCGTAAACAGTTTTCATACTGTAGTTCATCGCTACGGCGTGCCCGCCATTTTCACGTACAACCCCCTTTGGGGTGCCTGTTGTACCTGAAGTATATAAAATATAAAGTGGATCGTTGCCATTTAAAGGTGTTGGATCTGCCGCCTGTGCGGTTTGCATTGCGTGTGTCCAATCTATATCGCGTTTGTTGACCATATTGGCAGTAACTTGGTCGCGCTGATAAATAATACAGTGATCTATTTTATGATTGGCAAGCTCTATGGCGTCATCAATAAGTGGCTTGTATTCAATGATGCTATCGACCTCTACACCGCAAGAAGCGCTCAGTATTAGTTTAGGTTTTGCATCGTCTATACGAACGGCAAGTTCATGCGCTGCAAACCCACCAAATACTACGGAGTGTATAGCGCCTAAGCGAGCACAAGCTAACATACCAATAACAGCTTGTGGGATCATGGGCATGTAAATCACTACACGATCGCCTTTTTGTACACCAAGTGCTTTTATTACGCCTGAAAATTTAGCGACTTCTTGTTGTAGTTGAGTGTAAGTATAAGTTTGCTTTGTATTGGTAACAGGCGAGTCGTAAATCAGCGCAGTTTGGTCACCAAAGCCTGCAATTACGTGTTGGTCGAGCGCTAGAAAGCTGGTATTTAATTGTCCATCACTAAACCAATGATAAAGGCCGTCTTTATCCTGCGTATATGCTTGGTTTGGTGTTTTGTACCAGGGAATGTTTTTACTTTGTTCTAGCCAAAACTGGGCTGGGTTTTGTTTAAAGCTCGTGTATTGCTGTTTATACAGGCCTGACATAATAGGCTCCTAAAACTAAATGTGTATGAGAGACCTTACAAAAGGTAGGCTTTTTTATGTGCCTAGGCTATTCGACCTTGGTCGGCTAAAAGTTAATCACATGGTTAATATGCAGCAGTGAGTTTGACAAATTAAGGCGCGCGGCTCAGCATAGTTTCATATTTGTAAGGAATTAATTGTATGAGTAACGACGTTAGAGTGGGTGTTGCCGTTATTATTATGCGACAAAACACTATTTTATTAGGTGAGCGCATTGGTGCGCATGGTGCAAATACATGGGCAACGCCGGGTGGACATTTAGAATTTGGCGAAAGCGTTGAGCTGTGTGCAATGCGCGAGGTATTTGAGGAAACAGGGCTGAATGTTAGTCAAATAACTAAGCTTGATTTTACTAACGATATTTTTAGTGCTGAAAACAAACACTACATTACTTTATACGTAAAAGCTGATTACGAAGGTGGTGAGCCTGTGCTAAACGAGCCAAATAAATGTATACAGTGGCGCTGGTGCGATATTAATAACTTACCTTCACCACTGTTTACATCACTTAAAAACTACTTAACTACAGTAACACTTACGGCTTAGTGGATGGGCTTAATATTAACTTTTTAAAGCTCACTTGTGCGTAGTCACCGTTTTGTTTGTCGAGTGCCCACTCGCCTGTGCCTAAACAGCCAGGGTACCAAATACCTTTAGACGATTTAGTACTGCATTGGTTGTAAGCACCGGCCTTGAAATAATGCCAATCGGCAGCATAACCATGCGGGTGATCTTTGTCGTCCACTTTGCCGTGGGCATCAACATTGTTTCCTAAGTTAATTGAGTAGTTAACATCCTCTTTGCCTTTTGCGCTAAAGGTAAGGTGCATTACATTACCATGTACGTTTACGGTATAGCTAAAATCTTCACCAAGCGCTATACCTTCAACACCCGGATCATTAGGGTTTTCCCACGTGTTTCCCCATACTGGGTATGTAATATCAGTTCGGTTAGGATCTGTTTTTGGTAAGTTACGTTCGTAGTTCCAAAAAACGGAGCCCATTTTATGGCCGGGCCATTTTTTGTAATAAATTTTAAGAGGCTCATTGCCCCAGCCATAACCCAGTTTTGTATCTATTAGGGCTTGGTCTTTCCCCGCATGAATTTGTCCTACCACCACAGAGTATGCGGCTTTTTTACTTGAGTCTGTAGCGCGTAATGCCACATGATCAACCTTCAACGTGGCTTCCATTTTTCCACCTACAGAGCCAAAGCGCTCAGAGAGTGGGTGAACAGCTAATGCAAAATTATTTTTTGAACTTTTTGTTTTTATTTTTGTGTTAGTACCGCGGATCATTTGCCTTAACTCACTGCGGGTGTTGGTAGAGTTAGCGCTGGTAAGCGCTTTATTTGGCGAGGTGAATACCATATAACCTTGATCGTCAAGATAGAAAAAATCAGGGTGCGCGTAAGTTTGAATTTCTTCAACATCAATTGTGTCTATTTTACCGTCGTTGTTTAAATCAACAGGTACGTTTATTTTCCATTGTGATAAATCAAACTTTGATGCAGGAACAGGTGTATTGCTATCAATAGGTGTGCTTGTATTTGCGCAGCCCATAAACAGCAATGGAGTAACAGCAGCCAGTGCTGTGAGTTTAAAAGTAGATGTTAGATTTTTCATTGTTGTCTCTGTGTGATGATGTTAATGAAGGACAATATCGACCTTGATTAATGTTAATCTAACATACCAATTTAAAATATCAACATTACCAATTACTGTGTTTTTTATTTTTTAATTTTAAATTTGGTTATACCAATGTGGTTTTTGAGCTTTTTTAATGTATTTACGCTGTGCCTTTTTAATATGCTTTGTGAGCCATTTTGTCATTTTTGGCATGAGTTCTGGTGCAAAATTATGACCCATACCAGGCACAATTTTTAGTTTTGCCTTTTTTATTAGCATGGCCGTTTTTTTACCTTCACCCACATTAATGACTACATCATGACTACCATGAATGACCAATGTAGGTGTTTTAATTTTTCGAATTAAATGTTGCCTATCTTTACTGGCAGCCATTGCAATGAGCTGGCGTTTGTAGCCATTAGGGTTGTTTGAACGCTCAACTATTTGTGTTGCATGCAGGCGAAGTGCGTCTTCTGATTGAGGGTAAGCTGGGCTGCCAATTAGTTGGTTTAGTTTAATGTTGTAATTAATTGCTTCATCACGGCTTGGTGTTTTTGGTTTTAATTTGGCAAGCTTAATAAATACGCCAATGCTTTTAGCACTCAGTCTTGGCAAGCTTGAACTTGACATAATAGCGGTTAAGCTCAGTACCTTTTTTTTATGTTGCGCTGCTATTAGCTGGGCAATCATTCCACCCATAGATGCGCCAACAAAATGGGCTTTTTTAATTTTAAGGGCGCTCATAAGCGCCAATACATCGTTTGCCATATCATCGAGCAAATAAGGAGTTCGGCTTTGTATGGGAAGGCGCTTACTCAGCCAAGATTTCATTAAACTAGGAGAGGGGTAATGATCCAAATGAGTCGACAGTCCGCTATCACGATTATCAAAACGGATAACTCTAAAGCCATTGTTAACCAAACCATAGTATAGTGAATCTGGCCATACGGTCATCTGAGCACCCAAACCCATTATTAGAATAACTGCAGGAAAGTGTTTATTGCCTTCATCTTGATAGTTAAGCGTTATACCGTGCGGTGTTTTAATTGTTCGCATAGCCAAGTTAGGTTATCAGCTTTACTAAAATTGTAGTGCGTATTTATTACAGTTTATTGGCAGTGGTAGGAAGCGGAAGTTTCCATTTATTTAAAATTGCTTCGTATTCACCGTTTTGCTTAATTATTACAAGTGCTTGCGATAAGGTGTTGGCTGTACTTTCTTCAAGCATTTTATTACTGGCAAAATAAAGCGTTGAAGGAAAGTCATCTAAGTGAATGCGCTTGGTGATAAGGTTTGGATCTAAGCCCGACATTTTTAACTCGTTTTCTAATGTGAGTGTATTCATTAAGGCAAAGTCGATACGTTTTTTGTAAAGCATTTGCCAAAGTTGCTGGTAGTAGCTCACCAATACTAAATTTTTGTCTTCTTTAAAGCCCATTTGCTTTAAATACTTAGCACTTGAGTACCCGCGAATAGTGCCTATTTTATAAAACTTAGTGTGGTTTAAGTGTGTGGCTTGTGCTTTATTGCTTTTTAAGCTAACCACGTAGGCATCGGTAAAATAAACACTGCCTAACCATTTAAAGTTATTTGTGCGCGTAGGAGTTTTTAATAAAGAAAGTAAAATAGTGTTTGGATTACTTTCAAGCTCGTGAAATGCGCGCGCCATGGGCATTATTTCAAATTTAGCGTTTAATGATGTGATTTTTAAAACGGCTTTGGCTATATCAACAAGTGCGCCATCGGCTTGACCATTCTCGTTTTTAAAGTGATAAGGGTGCAAATCTTCGGCAATAAAGTTTACTGTACTCATTGCATTTACCGCAGTACAAAACATAAATACAAAGGCGCTAATTACAACACGCAGGTACATAAAAAAGTCTTTTTTAGCCAACATTGGTTGAGTTTAAATAATATTGCCTGAAATATAAACTTAAATGTTTAATAAAAGTAAATCAAAGTAAAATTACCCCATCTTCGTTTTAAAGTATTCTAGTGGGCTGCACGAATACCAGCGTTTAAAAGCACGATTAAAAGAGCTTTGATCTTTAAATCCAAGCAGCAATGCTAGCTGTGCTAAATTAGGTTTATTAGGCAGTTCGTTAATACGTCGCTTTCGCTCGTTTTCAAGCATGAGGGCAAACGTTGTACCGTGCAATTTTAAGTGCCGTTGCAAGGTGCGTGGTGTCATACTTAGGGCATTTGCAGTGCGTATTAACGTACAATTTTGTAAATCGAGCTTTGCCATTAAAATTTGGCTGACATTTTCAGTTATATTTTGCTGGTTAGTAAAATGACTTAATTGCTGATCAGATACTTGCTTTAGTGCTAAATAAATAGCAGCGTTATCAGTTTTAAAGTTCAGGTTTAAATAGCTACTCGGAAAACAAATTTCGTTGTGTTTTGCATTAGTTAAAATTGGGCAATTAAACCATGTTGCTAGCGTATTTATTTGCGCTTGAGTAAAGTGATATTGAAAGCTAACTTGTGTCGGTGATAATTCGTTATTGAGTAATTGGCGTACAACACTCACCCAAGCTGTCATATTTCTTAGTACTACTTGTTCATTACATTGAGCATGGGGAAACCAGCGGATAGTTGCTTGGCTTTTTTGTTGCTCAAATTGTGCTTTACCTATATTTGCCACTAAGCGGTCGTAATTTAAAAGCGCTTGTATAGCGTTGCTTAATCCGTTACTGGACTCGACTAAATATCCCAAAACGCCATAGTCAGCCGTACGAATATTCTGACCTAGTCTAAAGCCAAATAAAGGATCTTTAAGTGTATTTTGAGCATAATTAAGCAATGCGTTATAGCTTTTGAGGCTTATGCGTGGTGATAGTTGTTGTTTTGTGCGATTACTAAATTCAGTAAAATTAATTGCCTTTAGAGCATCTTCATTATTTAAACCTTGGCTTTGTAGATAATCAAGAATACTAGAAAAGTAATGATCGGCAATGGTTTGCATTTGTCGCCTAAAGCTAAAAAATGATCGCGTATGAGCAAGTTTGCCACGTTAAATTTTATTATGCTAGAGGCCTTATTTTAAGTATTGGTCACTTATGGTTTCTATAAATTTAAAATGTACTTTATTTGCTCCGCCTGAGAAGGTGGCGGCTGTATTGCTGGAACATGCCTGTTTAGAGCGCTTTTTTAATGCTCAATTTTCACAATTAAAACCCCATAATAAAGGTGAAATGAAAGGTGGGGCAGGTGCTATAAGGCAAGTTAAAACGCCGCTTGTTGCTTTTAATGAACAAATTATACATGCCAGCAGTAATCATATTTGTTATCGCATAATGGGTGATAAGCCGGTGGAGAATCATCAAGGAGACATATATTTAATTGCTATTGAGCATGAAAAAAATATTGCTACAGCGCTTAGGTATTGTATCGCCTTTAGGCCACCATGGTGGATGCCGGGTAGCTTAATAAAGTTACTTGTTAAACATGATATATCGCAAGCACTTAAAAAATTACAGCATTATTTTAAGGCGGCACAGCATGACCATTGAAGTAATTTTACTTGCACTTAGTCCCATTTTTTTAGTATTTGTTAGTGTTGAATTTATTAAATACAGGCATTTTTACGATATAAAAGACAGCATGGCGAATACGGTCTTGGCGTTATTGCACCAAGGTGCTGATGCGGTGTCTTTAATATTACTGATGCCATTATTTAATTGGTTATATGAATACCGCGTGTTCGATATAGAGCTCTCGGTATTTACTGTTTTGTTTGCCTTTATATTTCAAGACTTTTTGTATTATTGGTTTCATAGGGCGTCGCATAATATTCATTGGTTATGGGCTGCACATGTTGTGCATCATAGCTCTACAAAAATGAATTTTACAACGGCATTCAGGCAAAGCTTAATGTACCCCTTAGCAGGTATGTGGGTATTTTGGTTACCTATGATTTTAATCGGCTTTGATCCTATAACGGTACTTACTGTTGTTGCGTTAAACTTGGCGTATCAGTTTTTTGTGCATACACAAATAGTTAAAAAACTTGGGTGGTTTGAAAGCGTATTCAATACGCCGTCGCATCATCGTGTTCATCACGCTATAAACCGAGAATACTTGGATAAAAATTTTGCAGGCGTACTTATAATCTGGGATAAGTTGTTTGGTACATTTGTTGAAGAAGACTCTAATAAGCCATGTAAGTATGGCATTGTGGGGCAGTTAAATAGCAATAATCCAGTTACAATTACATTTCATCAATGGTGGCATTTAATTAAACAAACTTATACAGCAAAAGGGTTTAAAGCTAAGCTAAGTATTTTATTTGGTTACCCAACTAGTTCGCAGAAAAACAATGATAATGACGTGAGTTATAAAAGTTAAGAGTGGTTATCCACTCTTAACTTTGTTGTCTAAGGAAAGAAACTATTGTGCAGTAGTAATGACTGTATCAATCAAATGAACCACGCCATTGCTAGTGTATATGTCGGTCGTTGTTACGTTACTACCAGCAACTTGCAATGAAGTTGCAGGTAAGCTTACTTGCCACCAAACATTGCCTACACTTTGGCCATTTTCATCGCCAGGAGCAGTATCGCCTGAGTAGGTATATAATGGACGACCTAGATATGCAACCTGCATAGTGCTATCTGCACGAGCAATAAGTGATAAACCCGGTATGTTTTCAATAGAGTCCGCTGTGCCCAGCACTGGTGGCCACGTTGTAGCACATGTATCTTCACATACGCTCATTGACTCACCTAAGTCGTTGTCAAAAACGTAAAGCGTTTTACCCGTAGTGCTATCAGCCATGCCTGTTACTAAGCGTGCGTTGTCTGCATCGTATGCAACACTGTCTGTTGCAGCATTGGTGGTACTAGTAAAGTCGACAATGTTTACACTTATCATGTTTTCAGCAAGCGTAGTGACCATTTTACCGTTTGTTGCAAACGCATCTGTACTACCTACTTGAGCACCTAAAACGTGCTGCGTTAATACGCCGGTTAATGCATCTGTATCAGCGAGTAGCGCGTTTAAGGTATCCGTTGGGATTTTACTAAATGCGGCATTTGTTGGAGCAAATACGGTGAACGATTTTGTCGTATCATTAAACGTATCAACTAAGTCAGCAGCTTGTAAGGCTGTCACTAATGTTGAAAGTGCGTCTGTTTCTGTTGCAACAGTAGCAATTGTTTTGGTAGGTGTGCCTACTTCGGCTGGTGGCATAATGACCTTATTGAGTACATGAATTACACCATTATCGGCTGTTACATTTGCCGCAGTGACGGCAGAGTCGTTAATAAACAGTGCGCTGTCTACGTATGATAGAGCGGCCATATCGCCATTTGCCATTTCCACTTTATTATTTTCGCTATTTGCAATGGTGACTGCTGCGTCAGATAAAACGCTTGCATCAGCAACTACATGGTAAAGTAAAATATCGCGAAGTGTATCAGTGTCTGCAAGTAGTGCATCAATAGTGTCTTGGCCAAGCGCTGCAAAAGCGTCATCGGTGGGAGCAAATACTGTAAATGTATTGGTAGGATTAGCAACTAAAGTGTCTAACCCTGTAGCAGCTAGTGCGGCAATCAGTGTTGTAAAGTTACCATTATCGCTGGCAACATCAGCAATTGTACCAAAGCTTTCAGGCAGTGTTACATCAGCCACAATAACTGAATCGATTACATGAATTACCCCATTAGTTGTAGCAATGTCTTTAACCACAATATTGGCACCACCAAACATTAACATGTCTGTTTCGGCATTAATTGTAATTGGAAGAGCGTTGCCTAGCAGCGTTTCTGCAGATTGACCATTTAATGACATAGCAGTTACCGAATCAACCGCGCCACTCAAAACATGTTGCTTTAAAATGTCGCCAAGTACATCTGGGTTTGCTAAAAGCGTATTGATCATTTTGCTACCAACGGCTTCAAAGGCCGCGTCGGTGGGTGCAAAAACAGTGAACTGTGCTGATTCGTCGCTTAATGCTGCTGTTAAACCCGCAGCGTCTAATGCAGCAAGTAACGTGGTGAATCCACCTGCCTGTTGTGCTGTTTCGACGATATTGGTAGTTGGCGCTGCCTCAGCAGTGGCGATAGGCATAAGTACTGCATCAATTACATGAATGATGCCGTTGTCAGTTGCAATGTCAGTCATGGTTACTGTGCTTGTGTTTATTAACAAGCTATCGCCATTTAACGATAAAGCGACTTTGCCGCCGTTTACAGTGTCAACCGTTGTACCAGCAAGACCAATTGCAGCTTCAGCGTTAACGCTACCTGAAACTACGTGATAAGTGAGTATTGAACTTAGTGTATCTGTATCTGCTAGCAATCCGTTTATTGTGTCTTCGCCAAGTAGCGCAAAGGCATCATCGGTAGGAGCGAAAACAGTAAATTCTTGGCTAGTGTCGGCAAGAGTATCGTCTAAACCTGTTGCCTCTAGTGCTGCAACTAAAGTGGTAAAGTTACCTGCGTCTCTTGCTACGTCAACAATGGTTGAAGATGATTCGGGCTCAACTTGTACAGGGGTGTTATCGTCATCATCGTCATTACACCCTTGTGCTAGCAACAAGGGAAATGTAATGAGGCATACCTTCAGTAATTTGTTCATGACCTGATCCTTCTGTGTGAGATGTAATTAACAATCTCGTAACGTTACGGGCGTTTTTTTACAATGGATCAGGTTTTTTGGGTGTTTTTTGAACGTTTGCAGCTGTGGAGTTTGTTAGGGGTTAAACTATTTATCGCTTTTTACTACGTGGCGCCCCAAATAAAATAAATATATGACAAGCACATACAGATAAAAAAGCACTAATACCCAGTGCTCCACCATAATTATTAATTTTAGGAACTAAATATTCAAATAAGATCGCAAAAATCATTGCTGCACTGGTTATTGTATATACACCAAAACGCTTTGGCGCACTCATACCAATAAACGTACCACCAAAAAAAATGGCACTATAAAGCTCGGGCTGTAAGTTAAAATAATAAAAAAAATAGTAAGCAATTATAGATAAGCCGGAAGAGGCGCTAACAGGGCTAAAAGGCTTATGTTTAGCAAGTAAAAATGTAAGTAAAGCGCCGCAAAATGCAATGGCAGGGTATTCTATTGTCATAAAAAAGAACCTTTAGCTAGAGCAAATACAGTAACGCTTACAAATGCAATACTTCCTAATTTCCCCCCAAAGCCAGAAAATAAATTTAAAGTAAGTACATACAAACATGCGCCTATGAGTGAAATAAACCCCAGTTCCCAGTAGCTGCTAATTAAACTCGACGAGCACATGCCAGCAAAACTCCCTGCATAGATAGCAGCGCTCGGGTGGTTTTTAAATAACTGAGAAAAAGGAATAAATGAGCCCGCAAGCCCTACTGAGGATGCAGCAATAACTGCAGGTATATTAAATACAGAGTGCAATACAAAGCACAGTAAGCAGCCAATAAAAAAAGCGATGAATTTTACGAGGAAGAATTTAAGCATAGGGCGCTTAGTTTAAAGTAACTCGGGAATGTTTAAAAGCAGTGCTTACTATTGCGAGTGAATAGTTAAAGAAATCAAATAAAGCTACCGTAAGGTTTAAATATGCTCAAAAGAAGTGTTTTGTGTAATGTAAATTACAATTTATGTATAATATAGAAAACTTATTAAAGATTAAGAAATAACCAAAGGTAATTTATGTCTAATTGTTTGCATTTGGCAATTCCGGCCGGCGACTTAGAAGTAGCTAAAACATTTTATTGTGACGTACTCGGTTGTAAAACCGGTAATAGTGAAGAGGGTCGTTGGGTCGACATCGACTTTTGGGGTAACGAACTTACATTACACCAAAGCGTTGAACGATTACCTACTGTTCGCCATGATGTAGATATGGGGGCGGTTGCGGTTCCTCATTTTGGCATTCACTTATCTGAAGATGAATTTAACAATTTAAAAAAACGTATAGAAGACGCTGGCTTAGAATACCTAGATAAGCCATATCGTCGATTCATTGGCGACGAATTTGAGCAAGAAACATTTTTTATCGAAGATACTAATGGCAACGTGCTCGAAATGAAGACTATGGTTAACCCCGAGGTTTTATTTAAAAAAGTATAACTTTTATAAAAAGCCACTTTTTAGTGGTTTTTTTATGTGTAAAATTTGACGATTTTATAAATCGACTAACGTAAGCGGTGTTGCTTTTCTTTTTAGCTTTTCATGGTACATAGCAGCATCGCCAGCTTTTAAAAGGTCATCAATGTTTTTAGGTGGATCACTAAATACAGCACTACCAACACTCGCTTTTATGGCTAATTGTTCAGTATTATGATCAATAGTGAGTTTGGCTAATTCAGTTTTTAAAAAGTGAACTTTTGGGCTTACCTGAGCCTTAGTATAAAAGTGCGCTAGCACTACAAATTCATCACCTCCTAAACGTCCTATGGCATCGTTACTGCGCACAATAGCTTTTAAATGGTGAGCAACTTTACACAGTGCTTGGTCTCCAACGGCGTGACCGTGAGTGTCATTTATTTGTTTAAAGTCATCTAAATCTATATAAATTAAACAGAGCACACCGCCACTTTTTATATGATGTTCTATTAAATCTGCCGATTTTTTGCACCACCCTCTGCGGTTTAAAATACCGCAAAGGTGATCATAATCGGCTTCGGTTTCGGCGCGTTTTTTTGCAATCCTCATCCGACTAATACGCCTTGAAACCGCCACGGCGAGTAAAAATGACTCTACAGCAAAAGCTATAATTAACCCGTAGCGACGCATAAATGGACTTTCGTCTATTAATAATATTCTAAAAATCATACTGACAAATACAAAGCTTAGAGCAATAAACACCAGTGTTGCTTCACGAATGCCTTTGCGTGCTTGCAAAGCGGAAAGCACAAAGACACACCCTACAATACAAAGCGTTACATAGCCTGTAGCTTTACTTAAAAGAGCCCATACTTGAGGGGTTTTAAACAGTATTTGTAAAACGCTAAATAGCATGACAACTACAGCTAAACACTTTAAGGCAGTATCTACTTTTGGCCAGCTTGTTTTGATTTGTAAAAGAGCGCAAATAAACCATGTCGCGCTTAGAACACATAGGCCAATAAATAAAAGGTATATGTTAAATAAACTGCTACTGTGCTGCGAGGTTAAAAATAAATACAGCTGCCCTTCTTGCATAAGAATAAAGCCACCAATACAAAAAATGTATAAGCTGTAGAGCTTAAATGTATCGTCGTTAAGGCGGCTCCCCATAATTAATACATACAATATAAGCGTGATACACAAGCCGTAAAACAGCCCTAAAATTAGGTTTTGTTGTTGGCTTTTTTGTATAAATACAGGCATTGGTTGCCACTTAAATACCGGGCGAAACTCGACTGGAGAATACAAAGTTAATAGGGCGGTTGTTGCACCTGAGTCGATAAAATAAGCTGGTTTGTTGTATCTAATTGGATTGTGTATTTCATCGTTTTGGCGCCACTCAAAGCGCTCAAGGGTAGAGCGGTTAAAGCTAAGAACACCAGCTTGCTGTAACTGGCAATTTACAGCGTATTGAACTCTGCCAGATTGAATTTTTAGTCTTAAAGGCGTTTGTTTATTTAATGTGTTTGCTGAAGTGATTTGTGGACTAATTTGGTTAATTTCACAATGTTGATTTGCAAATGCAGACTTATTAAATAAAAGATTAGAAAAAACAAAAATAACACCTAACAGCAAATACCTTTTTAGTTGCGTTTTAAGATTGTTAGGTAGGAAAAGTGCATTAAACTTTTTGTAAGCCATAGGCGCAAGATAAAAATACTACATAATTTTATACTAGCATAGCCCATTCATTTAGCTATTTAATTGAGGTACGACCTCGCTTGGCGTTTTATTAAAGTGGCGCTTAAACTCGCGGCTAAACTGCGAGGGGCTGGTGTAACCTACCTTTAATGCGGCCTCATTTGCTTTACTACCGTTGTTTGTAATGAGTTCTTTTGCTTTTGCTAAGCGTACCTTTTTTAAGTATTGCAATGGCGATTCAAAGGTCACTTGTTTAAAGGCACGATGAAACGACGACACACTCATATTTACCTCTTCAGCCAAGCCTTCAACCGTAATTTGATCTGCATAGCTTTTATGCATAGTAGAAAGCGTTCGTGCTATTCGGGCGTAGTGCCCATCGTGCATAGCAAGGCCAATTAAGGTATGACCCTGAGGGCCACAAAGTACACGGTATACCAGCTCTTTTATTATGTCTTGCCCAAAAATTTCGGCCTCTAAAGGGTTATTAAGTGCGCTTAATAAACGATGAGTTACTTGCTCCATAGCACCATCTATTTTTGCTGATTGTACACCGCTCATTTGCCCTGAAGTAAACGGGGTATATTCGCCCATTTGGTTTACTAACTTATGCAATGTTACTGGGTTTATATCTATTACTACGCCCATTACCGGTAGGCCATTATCAGTAAAGGCTTCGCACTCAAGGGGGACGGGGACACCCAAAACAAGGTAGTCGCCTGCACCATATTTTATTTGATGATCAGGAAAATGAATAATTTTATGCCCTTGACCAACTAAAATAATACCAGAGTTATAAATGAGTGGCTGACGAGGTGAGCTTTTACTCGCACGATGAAAATAAACACCGGGAATAATCGTTTTCGTAACGCCTTCAAAGTTGAGCAAATCATTTTGTTCGGCGTATTGCTGCAACATACTGGCTATAGTGGACATTAAAAAACCTTGTGTCGTACCAATTTTGCGTAAAATAACAATGTTGGCAGTATTAGGCAAGCTTTAGGCATTTATTAGGCTTTTATAATGTTTTTTTTGCCACTAATATGCACTCATTGAAATTTAGTTTAGTGAGTAACTAAGTACTCTACTTAGTATTTAACCGTCACCTAGGAGCAAAATAATGAAATTTAGCTACGTAAATCCAACACTTATTCAGTTCGGCCAACAGCAAATTGCATCACTAACTGATTTGATCGCAAAAGATCAAAAAGTATTAGTCGTTTACGGCGGTGGTTCTATTAAAAAAAATGGCGTGTACGACCAAGTTGTTGCCGCACTTGAAGGTTTTGATTGGGTCGAGTTTTCGGGCGTTGGTGCAAATCCAACTGTTGAGGTACTAGATCAAGCCGTAAACATTTGTAAAGAACAAGATATCGACTTTGTATTAGGTGTAGGCGGCGGCTCTGTAATTGATGGCGTTAAATATGTTGCAGCGGCTGCATTATACGACGGTGAAGGCTGGGATATATTAACGGGTAAATACAAAATCACAAAAGCTTTACCTCTGGGGGCTGTACTTACGTTACCTGCAACGGGCTCTGAATCAAATCAGAACTCAGTTGTTAGTAAAGAAGCAACACAACAAAAACTACCGTTTGCATCACCTGAAGTACTGCCTAAATTTGCGATTATGGACCCAGATGTAATGAAAACATTACCGCAGCGCCAACTTGTAAACGGATTAGTTGATGCGTGGGTACATACCTGTGAACAATACTTAACTTTCCCACAAAATGCGTTAGTACAAGAAGGTTATGCAGAGGCACTTTTAAGAACGCTTAAAACGCTGGGCGATAACTTTGAAAACCAAGACGATGCATGGCGTGCAAACTTAATGTGGGCTGCAAACCAAGCACTTAATGGCTTAATTGGTTCAGGCGTTTCACAAGATTGGGCAACACACATGATTGGGCACGAGCTTACAGCCGCTTACGGTGTTGATCATGCACGTTCACTTGCTATTGTTCAGCCTTCTTTACTACGTAACCAGTTTGACGTTAAGAAAGCGAAGCTAGAGCAAATGGGTAAAAACGTATTTGGCCTAGCGCAATCTGATGATTTAGCAGAGCAAACAATTCAAGCAATTGAAGCGTTTTACCACAGCTTAGATGTAGCCACTGTGCTTACTGAGCATGGCCATGATAAAGCTGCAGCAATTGACAATATTATTGCTAAGCTTGAAGCACACGGTATGCTAGCACTAGGTGAAAACCAGGCGATTACACTTAAACAAAGCCGTGAAATTTTAGAGCAAGCAGTTGCTTAAGCACTAATAAGTAATATAAAACTAAAAGCCGCTAACTTTTTATGGTAGCGGCTTTTTTTGTACTAAAAATTTTTAGTCTTTAGCAAAAAAGGTAAGTGAATAACTGTACTGTTTTTTCTCTAGTAAATATTCTTTATGTGTACTTGGGCTCCACGAGTCATCGCCACCAACCCCCATATGTTGATGGTCAATATGTACATGTAAGCAATCACCAGCTACTAGCTCATTGGTGTGCTTTGCTTGCGTTAACATGCTTTGTGAGTACTCACTGGCTGCAAATAAAAACGCACCAGTAACGGTTAAGTTATTAATGCTAAGTAATTGGCAATCACTACGCACGCCGTTATCGGTTGGAAATATATACGGTGTATGCAGCTCATTATGTTGCGCGCTGTAATACCCTAAACGCGCAGCCGCTTTGCGGTCTGGGTAGTTTTCAAATGGGCCTAAACCAAGCCAGTTTACTTGTGTATCGCTTTGTTTATTAAGCGTTGTACTTAATCCTATGCGTGGCATGGGCGGGAGAGTATCGTTTAGTTGTACATCAACATTTAAGCTAATTTCACCTGTATTATTAAGTGTATAAAGCCAAGTTGTTTTTGCTTGTACTGCGCCATTAAATTCATAACTAAATACACATTTAATACGTATATCTACTTTTGATTGAACTACTTCAAACAAGCGACATGTACGCTGCCACAGCCCAATACCCGCTCTTAGCCAGCGCGCTTCCCATGCATTAGGATCTAGGTTATCTACTTCGCTTACGCCTATGTCGTTATCAAGCGGGGCGCGGTAAAAATTATCAAGCAATGGGCTTTTAATAACTTGGGTTTGATTGTGTAGCCATTGCTCAATAAGGCCTGATTGGCTATTAAACACAAGTTTAAAGGTGCCGCCTTCAATACTAAGCTGTGTGTCGGTTTCACTAATATTTACAGTGCCATGTGCTGAGGCGTTTGCTAAAGCAGGTGAAAATGCATCAGCGCTTAAACTTTGGCAATTTATAAGCTTAAATTGCTCGGTGTTTAATACATGCTCGGCAGTTGCAAAGCTTGAGTCGTTAATCAGTGCAACATCTAAATTAAGGTGATATTGCGCACCTGCTTTAAACACCGTTTTTGTATTAATAGTTAGCGTTTGCGTGCTTTGCGGAGCAATATTAATAATTTGCTCGCCTTGCTCTACACATTTGCCATTTTCTATTAACTGCCAAACCAGTTTTTCGTTATCGGTTACTCTAAATACATAATCGCTAAATACATCAACGGTGTATTGGTTTTGAGTTTGCTCTCGCAGCGTAAATTGTAAATGTTGCTGGCTGTATTTAGCTTCAAACAGGCTTGGGTGCGGTGTACGGTCTGGAAATAGTAAGCCGTTTATACAAAATTGGCGGTCGTTTAGTTCATCACCAAAATCGCCACCGTAAGCCCAGTAGTGCTTACCGTTCTCGTCAGTTTTAGATAAACCTTGGTCTACCCAATCCCAAATAAAGCCGCCTTGCAAACGCGGGTATTCTCTAAATGCTTGCCAGTAATCGTCAAAGCTACCTAGGCTGTTACCCATTGCATGGGCGTACTCACATAAAATGAGTGGACGCGTTTCGCCCGGTAGACTTAACCACTTTTTAATAGAGTATTTAGGTACGGCGTCGTCGGCAATATGGGTATCTACACGGGCGTACATAGGGCAAATAATGTCGGTAGCGGTAGTATTTGCGCCGCCACCTTCGTATTGCACTGGGCGCGATGGATCAAAGCTTTTTGACCAACCGTACATCGCATCGTGGTTGGCACCGTGCCCGCATTCGTTACCCAATGACCAAATAATAATAGAGGCGTGGTTTTTATCGCGCTCAACCATTTGCGTATAGCGCGACATAAATGCGCCAGCCCACTGCGGGTCGCTTGCAAGCCTACCCATTGGGAACATGCCGTGAGTTTCTATATTGGCTTCGTCTACTACGTATAAACCTAACTCGTCACACAGCTCGTAAAAACGAGGGTGGTTAGGGTAGTGAGCGGTACGTACAGCATTAAAGTTATTTTGCTTCATCAGCTTAATATCTTCAATCATGTCGGCAGTGCTCACTGTATGGCCGTTTTCTGGGTGATGCTCGTGGCGATTAACACCGCGAATAAGCAGCGGTTTGCCGTTTAAGCAAAGCTGCCCGTTGAGCATTTCTACTTTTCTAAAGCCAATGTTGTAGGCTTCTACGTCTATAGTATTGCCTTGCTCATCTAGTAAGCTTACAACGCAGCGGTATAAGGTTGGGGTTTCGGCGGTCCATTTTTTAGGGCTTTGTATATCAATTGTTTGAAATACGACATCGCTCCAGCCGCCTTTTTCATCAACGCGTTTATTATTAGTGCTTTGTATTTGTGGCTCACACAGTGCCTGTTCACCATCAAAAACCTGTACTGCTACTTGGTAGTTATTTGGCGCATCTATTGCGGTTTTTATATGCAAAGTGGCATCGCGGTAGCAGGCGTCTAAATCTGGGGTTATAAATACATCGCGTATTTGGTTTTGTGGTTTGGTAAGTAAATTAACATCGCGGAATATACCGCTCAACCACCACATGTCTTGATCTTCTAGGTAACTGCCATCGCTCCAACGGATAACCATAACCGCAATACGGTTGGTGCCAGCCACTAACAGCTCGCTTAAATCAAATTCGCTGGGTAAGCGGCTATCTTGCGAGTAGCCCACCCATTGTCCGTTACACCAAAGGTGAAACGCCGAGTTTACGCCTTCAAAAATAATATGGTTTCGCTGAGCTAATTGCTCCGCCGTAATAGTAAACTCTGTGCGGTAGCAACCTGTTGGGTTATCGCTTGGTACAAATGGCGGGTTTACGGCAAATGGGTATTTAACGTTGCAGTAAATAGGTTTATCAAGGCCATGAAGTTGCCAGTTAGAAGGCACAGGTATACTTTGCCAGTCGCTGGCGAGTGCCTCACTTAGTAATGACTCATCAACCGCTTCGGGTTTATCAAATAATTTAAAATCCCACTGACCGTTTAAACTTTGTTTTTGTGATTGTGTGTTGGTACGGGCATGGTCAACGCTTTTAAAACCATTAAGTGGGCTGTGTGCTTTTACTTGATTAACTTGCACCGAAATAGGGTTTTCCCAATCGCGACGGTTAATTATGTGCTGTAGTGAGTTCATAAGTGTCCTATTGCATGTGTGGCAATTAAAGTGGCTTAAATATAGCAAAAATAATGTGTTGCGGTTATGCTTAAAGCTCTCTTTTATTTATCCAAAACTATCATTTTAAATTATGCGCAACACCATTGTAGATGTACTTGATATTGGCCCTACTTGTATAGAGCGGTTTATTGACGTAGCGGCTTTAGCACAAGCCTCAGATTTGGAACTTACGCTAGCTGGGTGCTCTAACTTATCTGGGCGATATTGTGTTGCGCGCTCATCGCCTTTGGAGCACACACTGTTTTATACGTTATCAGGTCAAGGAAAGCTGGTTACAGAACATAACCAATATACATTGACAGCGAATACGCTCATTGTGTTACCCGCCAAGCAAGGCTTTGAAGTTAAAATTGATGCTGCGCATTGGGATGTTATTTGGTTAAACCTTGCAAATACTAATCGTTGGAAACACTTAAACTTAGTTGAGGCGCTGGTACTTTATGATCAAAAATTACAGCCGCTGCACTTTGCAATGGAGTTTTTATACAGCGAAAGTAACGCTACTTTACGTGAAGGCGTTATGCCTATTTTAAGTCACTACTTAAACACTACGTTGCAAAGCGAGCCGCAAATAGGCGGGCACAACCGGTTAACTAGTTTGTTTTTAGAGGTAGAAGAGCGCCTGCAGTTTGATTGGACAATAGACGCCATGTGCGAAAAAGTACATTACTCAGCACCGCATTTACATAGGTTATGCCAAGCGCAATTTGGTAAAAGTCCTATGCAGCAGCTGATTTATTTACGAATTAAGCGGGCCAAAAACTTGTTACTAAATACTCGCTGGCCTGTTGCTCATATTGCCGCTTATGTGGGATACCCTAATATATTTAATTTTTCAAAACGGTTTAAAAAATCAGTGGGTGTATCACCTACTGATTTTAGAAATAAGTCGTTTTAAATATTTTAATTATATTGAAACAGGTTATCCCAGCGCTCATCCAAAATGGTTTTGGCATGATCTAAATTTATTGCGCTATACACATCGTTAGTGCAGGTTACTAAACGCATTCGAGTGAGCTTTTCAAGCGCATCGCTAATTTCAAAGTCGAGTTCGCATTTATACTTTGATTTAAACCATGCCTCTATTTGCTCATCAAGCATTTTTGCGCTCAGGCCACTTTCTGATTTTAGTAAAAATGTATAGGCCAGCAGGGCTTCTTTTATGTCTTCTTCTTCGGCGGCGTCAATAAGGGTATGAAAAACACCGGCGTTATTATCAAGGTTTTTAAAGTAAAGATTATCGCTTAGCGCTTTCATAAATTTAATTTTACGGTTTTTAAATTTACTCCACTCTTTAAAAATAAAGCTGCCAAATACTCCCATGCCAATAGCAAAGGTAATAAAGTGTTGCTGGGTCATTTCTACGGCTTTATCTGAAAAGCCGCCCCAAAAAGCAATCAAAGCAAACAATAATAAAATTGATGCGCCTAGCTTTGTAATTAATACTACAGCACCACCCACTAAAGCAGACGAGCCAATAATCACTTTGTCTATAGGGCGCATGCGTACTTCGCTATTAGGAAATAGCATTTCAAGATCGGCTTTGGGTACATTTTGAAATAGCTTAACTATGGTTGAGCTTGGCTCAAACCCTAAAGGCGTTTTATTCTTAGCCTCAAAGTAGGCTTTATCTTTAAAACGAATAAACACCGCAACGCGGTCGTAATTGGTAAAGTGCAGCGGCTTTTTACGTAGGCCCCAAAAGCTGGTTATTGTTTCAGTAAGTTGTGATTCGCCACGGCGATAAAAAACAACTTCTTCAAAGTCGTCAAACTCTACCTCAAGACGTACTTTAAATAATGACTCCTCATTTAAAGCATCTTGTAAATCTTCGTTGGTAATGACTTCAAAATTAGCGGCATTTAAAACCTTAGCAAAGTCTTTGGCAAATTCGCGTTGGCACTGCGCTTTTTGATCGCTCGATACAGGCGCTAAAGAGCGTGTATCGCTATTAGGATCAAAGGGCGCATAGTTATTTTTTAGCGACTCAAGCGTTTCGTGATAATCATAATGAATAAGGCTAGCAAGTAGGTCACAAAACTGTTTAAACGAGGTTTTTTGTGTATTGCTGTCAAGTTCATTGCTACACATTTCAATAATATCTTGCTTACGAAAGGGGATAAAACGCGCATTTTGCATAAATTTTTAACTGCTTTGGTAGGTATTTAACTGCATTGGCACATAATAAAATATTCTTATAAATATTGCTATTTTGTTAACGCTATTGCTAAGTGATTGTTTATTGCTTTTTAAAGCGTGTTTCAGGTTGTATTAACTTAGCTGTGTCAATATAAGTACGTAAACACAGGGCAATGGGCAATTAGCAGGAGCGACTTATGGCTTTACAAAAAAAGCTAAAACAAAAAACACGTAATTTTATAGAGTCAAAGCATATGCTCAGCGGCATTACGATTGCGTCGTTTTTAGAGTCGACAATTGTTCCCATTCCACTTGAGGCTGTAATGGTGCCACTTATGCAGGCACAGCGAGAAAAGCTGTGGCTGATTGCACTAATGGCAACGCTGGGTTGTGTTGTGGGGGCATTATTTGGCTATGCCCTTGGTTATTATTTATTTGATGCTGTTGGCGATTGGGTGATCAGCGCTTTTTCAAGCCCAGAACAGTTCGAAAATGTTAAACAAAAAATGCACAACCAAGGTTTTTGGTTTGTTATTACTTTAGGAATAGTACCCATCCCATTTCAAATAGCGATGCTTGCTGCGGGCGCTACCAAGTACTCTCTTGGGTTATTTTTATTAGCCAGCGCAATTGCTCGTTCAATTCGTTACTTTGGGCTTGCTATTGTTGTGTATTACGCAGGAAACCAAGCTGAACGTATAATTAGTAAACATAAAGTTAAAGCCATGATTAGTTTAACTATTTTAGTTTTAATGGGGTGGGGTATTAGTACCTTACTTTAAGGCTAAATTTCTATCTTGTGTTATAATTCTTAAAGATGATTTATTAGCTCAAGTGTAATCTATTTATATGATGAATGTTGAAACTGTCAGCCTTAAGTTGACCCGCTTTACTCGTATAACGCGGTTGAACAAATTACTTATGTTTGCGCTGCTAGTGTTTATAGTGGTTTTCACTATTTACAACTTCACCTATTTCCCACTGGTAGGCGCTAGAAAAAGCATGCCTGCTTTTGCTAGTGAGTTCATAAATCTTATTGTCATAATGACGGTTTTTTGGGTTGTGCAGTGTTCTAAATTAGCTAAAAAAGCATACCAGTATGTCACCATTGGATTAATGCTATGGATAGTTGGAATGACCACCGATGTGCTTGACGAGCTTGTTGTTCAACCACAATGGATCACGTTGTACATAAAAGACTTATGTATTTCTGTAGGGGTTGTTATTACTGCTTATGGCTTATTTAAAACTATGTTATTTATGCAAAAAATGCACAATAGACTAGCCCAAGAATTTATAGTTGACGATCTTACCCAAGTTTACAATCGCCGATGTTTTTACGAATACGTTGAAAACGAGACAGACGAATCGTATGCAGTAATCATTATCGATATTGATCATTTTAAATCTATTAACGATACCTTCGGCCACGATAAGGGCGACAAGGTGCTTAAAGCTTTTGCTAGTAAAATAGACGCTCTATTTGAAGACGGCAATATTTTTGCGCGTATTGGTGGTGAGGAGTTTGCAGGCTACCTACCAAACTGCACTTTAGAACAAATGCAGGCGTTTGCTGAGTCGGTGTTAGCGAGTGCTCGCACTATTGAGGTTACCGACGAGCTTTATACTAGTGCCAGTATTGGGGTAGCTAAACGTTTTAAAAACGAATCATTTGACAGCGTAATGAAACGCGCAGACCAAGCTTTATACAAAGCTAAAAATAGTGGTCGCAACCGATTCGTAATCGCAACAAAGCCGTAAATAGCGGGTCCTTATTGTTTGCACATTTGCTACACTTTTTTACGTTTTCGTAAGTAAATGTCAGCTTAGGTAATACTTTGTAAAGCATGAAATTAAATTAAAATGTAAAGGTCGTAGAGGGGATATTAATAATAAGGAATCCCCTTGATGACCAACCCTCTTTTAAAAGTTGCTTTACCTCTTACTTTACTTGGTGTTTTATCTGGCTGTGGCTCTGATGATAGCGCAAGCTCTACAGGTTATATTCAAATGTATAATGGCTCATACAACAGCCCTTATACGCGCTTGTTTGTTGAAGAAACAGAGCGCTCAGGCGCCGACTTTGCAGAAGTCACCACCCGCCATAATTACAGCACTGGCACATTTGATGTTAGCTTTGAATATTTAGACGCTAACGATAGCTACATTACTATTAGCGACCAAGAAATTTCAATTAAAGGTGATAAAACGCAATTAGTTGTCATGAGTGGTGATTTTGCTGAACCCACCTTTACAGAGTTAACGGTGCCTATTAGTAGCGATACGGGTGAGTTTAATCTTGGCTTTTTTAATATTACGGGTGAAGACACCAGCTACGATATTTATCTTGCAACAGACGATGGCGTATTTGAAAGCGCGACATTGTTTGCATCTGCGCAGTACTTAAGTGAATTAGACTTACAAAGTGTAGATGAAGGATATTACACTATTTTTATTACCCCCGCGGGCAGTAGTGATGTAGTTTACGAGTCGTCATCGGTTTATTTGTATGATGAGGCAAGCTACGTAGCGATTATCCGCCCAAGTTATGCCACAGAGCTAAGTGGCATTACGCTTGATGTAGTAACCGACAATAACTATGTTACTGAACTTAAACACCAATCGGCATTAGGGCAATTACGTTTTATTAATACCCTTGATGACTATTCACCAGTTAGCTTCAGTGTAACGCGTGGTACTACAGAAACCCCAACAAATACGGTATCAAGCGATGCGTATACAGATTACATAGAGCTTTCGCCAAACAGTTACAGTGTGGCGATGTTTGATGAGCAAAGTAATAAACTAGCCGATAACTTTTTAATGACGCTTGAACGTGAGCAAAGCGCGGTTGGCATTTTTTATAACGATATCGACAATGGCCTACGCATGATGAGTGTTGAAGAACATTTAACACCAAGCAGTTATAGCCATACTGTATCGGTTGTTAACCTTATTGAGAGTTACGCAGGGCAGTCGGTGACCGACATTGATGTGTACTTTACCCTTGATGGAGAAACGGTCGACGACACCAGCAATGTAGTTGATGGCATAGACCGCTACGATCAAGAAGAGCAAGTAGTTGATAACGAAATTTATACAGTTTACGCAGTTTACGAAGATAACGGACAGCAAATTGTACTTATTCAACAAAGTGATATGGATTTTACTGAAGAGGGAAATTACATATTAATTTTAGAGCATGACGAAACCACAGCAACGGGTTATAAAATGTCTTTAGAGCGCACAATTACAGACAGTGTTGAATAATAAAATGAGAGTTAAAAGCCTAAATACAGAGTGTATTTAGGCTTTTTATTGAGCAAAATTTAACGGCTTAGTAATAATTAGGTACACTCATGACATAATAAATAATAAGAGTGTGCCATGGATGATTTTATTGGGTTAATAGTGATAGTCATGCTGATTATTGCAACCGGTGCTTTGTGTGGATTAATTGCATTAATACAAGTAAACGGCCTAAAGCAAGAAATCGCGATTTTAAGGGCTAAAGTAGTCAAGCTGCAGGCAAGCCCAAGTGCGGATCATTCTGATACAAAAATTTTTTCATCCTCAAAACACGTTGCGCCTTTAAGTGCACAATCTACTGCTTATGAAGTAGAGCCCAGCTCATTACCAAAAAGTAATTCAGCGCAAAATGAGCCAGTAAATACGGTTGTAACGCCTAACGTTAAATCAATAAAAGCGAACCCCGCTATCCCTTTATTTATTGCCTCCGTGTTTGAAAAACTACGCACCGGGTTTGAACAAAATTGGATGACCTGGATTGGCGCAATAGCGCTTGCGTTTGGCGGCATATTTTTAGCTAAATACAGCTTAGAAGCAGGGCTTTTATCACCCATAATGAGGCTCAGCTTAGGTGGTTTATTTGGGGTAGGTTTGATCATAGCTGCAAGCTATTTACATTATAAACGTATTATTTTTGAAGGCTTTAATAATTACATACCTGCAGCACTTGCCAGTGGCGGGTTTATAACTTGTTTTGCATTAACGCTTTTAGCTTACAGTAGCTATGAAATGCTTAGCCCTACAACTGCATTTATTGTGCTAGCTATTATTGCCATAAGTGCGAGCATAATGGCAATAACACTTGGGCCATTGCTAGCGGTGCTAGGAATTATTGGTGCTTACAGCGTGCCTATTTGGGTTAATACCGGTAGTAGCAACGTATTTGCATTATTTATGTATGTTGGCTTTGTTAGTTTATCGGCATCCTTGGTTGCACACAAAGTGCAGCGAGCTTGGCTTTGGTATTTAATGTGGGCAGGGCATATTGGTTGGTATTTAGTTGGTTTTATAATAATGCAGCTAAAAAGTAATACACCTTGGTTACTTGCAACCTTTGCATTACTGAGTATTGTTGGCCTGATTGCTTTGCCGCGTTTGGGTTTTAAATTAAAAAGTATTGAACTTCGTCCGCACTCTTTGAAGCGCCTTATAAAAGTATTCCCCGATCACCTTTTACTCCTTGCCTTTATAGTTCCGCTAATTTTTACCATGTCGATAAGCTATTACAATTTAGAATGGCAAACTATCGGTGTATTAAGTATTGGATTGTTATTATTTTTAGTACTTAAAAATAGTCGCTGGGATCTATGGCAAGGGCTATCACTCGTTATTGCTACGCTAATGATTATAAGCGCAGAGCAAATGAATTCTTTATCCACTTTTTTTGATGATGGATTATTTATATTTAAAAGCGAATACGGCTTAGGGTTACTGCTTGGCTTTGGCTTTATGGCGTACGGACTTTATTTTGGTAAAAAACAGGTAAAACGATTAGCGTTTCATATTACTGCGGCATTTAGCGTTTTTGTCATGATAAGTACCTTGTATGTACTAATTCCAAACAATGCGTTAAGCACCGCTTATCCACTTTGGGCTTTTGTATTATGTGTGGTTGCGGCTATTTTAATTAAGTGTGCGCAGCATAATACAACGTTGTTTCAGCGTTTTACTTACTGGGTAGGCGCAAATGCGAATATTACTTTAGCTATAACTATGCTTCTAAGCGACAGCGGTTTAACCATTGCATTAGCTATTCAAGTACTGTTAATTAGTGTGCTCATAAAGCGCTATAATGTGCCTATGCCGCATTGGCCTATTAAAGCGCTAGTGGCTGCTTTATTACTACGGTTAACGCTTGCGCCATGGACACCAAGTTACGACGCTCTTACATTATTTGGCTTGCACTGGAGTATTATTGTATATCCGCTGTGTACCGCATTATTTTTTGCCACTGCCAAATGCTATAACACATCGCAATTAAAAGTGTGGTTAGAAGGGGCCGCGCTTCATTGCTTTGCGCTGTTCATTACAACCGAAACCAGTTACCAGTTAGTGGGGCACTCCCCACAATTTGACGCGCTTAGTTTTTATGAGCAAGTTTTGCTTAGCTGTAATTGGCTTGCGCTGGGCTGCGTTTATTTGCATCGTGCACGTATTGCGGGGAGTTTAGCTAAGCTTTATCAAATTGCAGGGAGTTTATTAGCAGGCGGCGCTGGCTTTATGTCACTTAAAACACTACTCGACGATAACCCGTTATTAACCTCTATTTATATTGGTGAGCTCCCAGTACTTAATTGGCTGTTTTTACTTTGGTTAGTACCAGCCGGCTTAACGGTTTGGTTATACTCACTTATTAAACCTATAAACGCTAAGATAGCGCCGTTTGTACTTGGTGTTGCAGGTATACTTGGCTTAATTGCCATTAATAGTTTTATTCGTCAATACTGGCAAGGGGCTTATATTTATCTATCAAAAGGGGCCAGTAACGAAGAGTTGTATAGCTACTCTGTTATTTGGCTAATACTGGGCGCTGGTACGGTTATATTCGGACACCTTAAAAACCAGTTACTTATTCAAAAAATAGGCTTAGGATTACTTGCGGCTGTTATTGTAAAAGTGTTTTTAATTGATATGGCTAATTTAACGGGGCTGTTAAAAGCCCTGTCGTTTATTGGTTTAGGGCTTTCGTTAGTTGGGCTAAGTTGGTTATTTCAAAAGCTTAGAAGCCGCTCAAAAACAATATAAAATATATAGACACTTTATTAAGCAAAGCCCAGTAAACGTACTGGGCTTTTTATTTGCGATTAACTAAGTTGCAAATTAAGTGCTGTGATTAAGCAGGGCTTTTAATTTACCCGGCTTAATAGGTTTACTTAAGTAGTGAATATTAGCTGCTTTTGTTTCTTGTTTAAGTTCGGTGTCGCGTACTGCGGTAATTAAAATAGCCGGAATGTCGCTTTGCCATATTTCTCTGAGTGTTTTAATTAAAGTGATGCCATCGCACTCATTGCCTAACTGGTAATCCATTAATATAACATCCGGTGCGCTATGCGCTTTAGCATGCGACATGACGTTTTCGACATTATCAAACAGGGTATAATTTGCTTGCCACTTTTTAAGTAAGCTTGCCATAGCTGCGAGATTTTCTGGATCGTCATCTACAGCAATAATGTTTATTGCGGTGCGGTTTTCTATTAGGTTACTCGCTGCGCTTTTTTGCTGAACAAACTGGGCGTCACCATAGGGTACGTCAATACTAAAGCGGCTGCCTTTACCGGGTTCTGAGTGCACATCAAGCTCTAAACTTAATAAATCTGCCATACGCTTCACCACGCCAAGGCCCAGCCCTACGCCTTTGTTGTCGCCAGACTCGACGCGATAAAAATCGTTAAATATTTTGGCTTGTTCAACGTCGCTAATACCAGGGCCTGTGTCCCATACTTCAATGCGCAGGCTATGTTTTCGGTTTCTACATGCCACTAACACGCGTCCTTTATCAGTATATTTAACAGCATTAGACACTAAATTTTGAATAATTCGGCGCAGGTAGGTGATATCGCTATGCACAACTTGGCCACCAGAACGCACGGTGAGCTTTAGCCCCTTATCACTTGATAAAATAGCGTACTCACTTTTTAGCGGCGCTAAAATATCTTCAATGTAAAAGTGGCGCGGTGTGGGGGTCATTGCGCCTTGCTCTAGTTTAGCTATTTCAAGTAGGGCTGACATTAAGTGAACAGTCGAATCTAGGCTGTCACCAAGCTTATTAAAGTTATTTGCATTGGTGGCATCAAGTTGTTTTTCATCAATGGCAGCTAGGTATAAACGCGCTGCATTGAGGGGTTGTAAAATATCGTGGCTAGCGAGTGCTAAAAAGCGCGTTTTACTGTCGTTTGCTTGTTCGGCCTCTCGTTTTGCTAAAGTAAGTGCTTCCTCCGTTTGTACTCGGCTGTCTATTTGCGCTTGTAAGTCTTTATTTATGGTTTGTACTTCTTGGGTTCGCACCTCAATACGGTTTTCTAGATCCATGTTCACTTCTTCAAGCGCATTTTGGGTGCTTATGTGAGTTGTGATATCAGAAAAGCTCGTTACAAAGCCGCCATCAGGCAGTGGATTACCAATCATCTCAAACACTTGGCCATTACGACGGTGGCGTATGAAGTGATGAGAGCTACCATTTTTTAAATGTTGCACGCGTTTTTCTATTTGGCGTTCTATTTCGCCAGGCCCACATTCACCGCGTTTAGCGTTGTATCTAATAATATCCTCTATGGGTTGGCCAACTTCTAAAAAACCTTCAGGGTAGTTAAACATGGCACTGTAGCGCTTGTTCCATGCCACTAGCTTTAAGTTTTTATCAACAACCGAAATACCATGGCTTAAGTTTTCTAAAGAGGTAAATAATAGGTTTTGGTTAAATTGTAGGGCTTGTGTGGTTTCATCAAAAAAGTTAACAACTTCTTCAAATGCCATGCGTTTGCCCGATGACACCGTATGAATGAGTGCCTGTGCAGATGACGCGCCTAAAACACCAGTTAATGCGCGTTCGCAATAAGCTATAAATTCGGGCTCTGGGTGAGCGTTATTGTCGTTTAAATGGTGCGCAAGTGCGTAATGAGCCAGTACTTGTTGGCTGCGTTGTATGCCTAAAAAGGTTTGTAGCAATATTTTAAAGTCGTAAACCGTGGCTTTAACATCTTTATTTAAACGGCGAGACAAAATGGCCTGATCTTTTGGATTTACAAACGCAGCGGCCTGAATTTTATCAATAAGGCGCTCTTCGGCTCCTAAAGAAAAACTAATATAGCAACCAATATTTGCAAAGAGTGCGATGAGTGTTCCACGAGTGATGAGTGTTTGTTGTAACTCGCTATTTAAGGTATTACCTGCATCTAAAATGGGTAACATTAAAAACAGCACCCAGCAGGTTATACCAGCTAAAAGACCAGCATAAACGCCATAGGCATGACCTTTTCGCCAATATAAGCCACCAACAATAGAGGGCAATAACTGAGTCACTAACGAAAAGGCAACTAAGCCCATACTAGCCAGTGCGCTGCTATGGCCAAACCATTGTTGATAAAAATAAGCCAATATTAAAATGCCGGCAATGGTAAAGCGCCTTACTAATAAAATTTGTGCCTTATAGCTGGTGGTAATTAGGTTACGTTTAAACTTACGACGCAGTATTAATGGCAGCACTACATCGTTTGAGATCATGGTACTTAGAGTCAGTGTTGCAACCACAATCATGGCAGTTGCAGCCGATAGGCCACCAATAAATACAAAGGTGGTTAAAAAGGCGTTGTCGTTAATTAGCGGCAGTGCCAGTACAAAGCTGTCTGGCGAATAACCAATACCAATATTTGGGTGAATAGCGGCAGTCGCTATAGGTAAAATCATTGCTGCGGTTAGTAATAAATATAAGGGGAACGCCCAACGAGCGGTATTTAAATGGCGCTTATTTTGGTTGTCGACCACGGTTACATGAAACTGGCGGGGTAAACAAATAATTGCCGCGGCAGCCATAAGGGATTGACCAATAAAATTAAAACTAAAAAAATTAAAGTTACTCCAGTGTGCCCAAGCAGATTCGGTTAACTGAGCTGATGAGGTTTCTGGTAGGTTGAATAATGTATAAATAGCGAGGCCTGCCACAGCCATTAATGCAAAAAGCTTGATTAAAGATTCGAATGCTACAGCGAGCATTAACCCAGAGCGATACTCGGTGACATCGACTTTGCGGGTACCAAAAAATATTGCAAATAATGCCATGATAAGTGTGGCAGAAAGTGCCAGCATAGCACCCGATATTTTATTGCTATTTTGCAATAGCAAAAAGCTAGTGCTTAGGGCTTTAAGTTGCAACGCAATGTAAGGAATAGTGGCTAGCAGCGCAATAAGAGTCACCATAATTGCGGTGGTTTGGCGTTTGCCATAACGGGCGGAAATAAAGTCGGCAATGGTCGTGATGTTTTGTTTTTTACTAACCAAAACCAGTTTGCGTAAAAAACCCTGCCCGAAAAAAAACAATAAGGCCGGACCCAATAAAATAGGTAAATAGCTCCAGCTGCTGGTGGCTGCGGTGCCTACCGAGCCGTAATAGGTCCAAGAGGTACAGTAAATACCAATTGCAAACGAATACACAAAAGGATGATGACTAATGCGCTTTGCCAAAGGCGTTGTTTTATCGCCCCAGTTTGCTAGCCAAAACAGTACCCCTATATACCCTAATGCAACAATAATCAGAACGGCAGTCATGGTGTTATTAACCCTTATTATTTTTAAATGGCCCTCAACCCAAGAGGTTATTACACAATACCAGAACTGAGCTTAGGTGTGGGGGCTGATTTTAAATAGTAAATTAAAGTGAAAATATATCCTACTGAATAATAACAATAAAAATTAAAAAGCCTTCGTATTAGACTAATGTCGCATTTGTGAGCTGATTGGTAAATCAGCAATAGGTATAGCAAGTATGAAAAGCGTAACATGCTGATATTAAATAAAAATAACGTTCTCTATTAAGTAGGTTAAATGCAGTTTACGTAAACGTTAATCAGGTGTTACGACTATGGTCTCAATTCAATATATGAGCTGCGTTGCTAAATTGAGTAGCGAAGATAAAAAACCACCCATCGCGATACTGCGGTGCTTAAAGGGGAAAATAAAAATGGCTTTTAAAGACGAAGAACAAGCAAAAGCTTATTGGGCTGAAAACATTTCACTACTGTTTAAATTACTAGCAGTGTGGTTTGTGGTCTCATTTGGCTTTGGCATATTACTGGTAGATGTACTGAATGAAGTACGTTTTTTTGGGTTTAAACTTGGCTTCTGGTTCTCCCAGCAAGGCGCGATTTACACCTTTGTGGCTTTGATTTTTGTGTACGTTTTCAAAATGAATACGTTAGATAAAAAATACGGCGTAGACGAATAGGAGCTAAGTAATGGATGTTCAAACACTCACATTTATAATTGTTGGTTTAAGCTTTGCGCTTTATATCGGCATTGCAATTTGGGCCCGTGCGGGTTCAACAAACGAATTTTACGTAGCGGGCGGCGGCGTACCTCCACTAGCTAATGGTATGGCAACTGCAGCTGACTGGATGAGCGCCGCGTCGTTTATTTCAATGGCGGGTATTATTTCGTTCGCAGGGTATGATGGCGGCGTTTACTTAATGGGGTGGACTGGCGGTTACGTATTGCTCGCTATGTGTTTAGCGCCTTACTTACGTAAATTCGGCAAGTTCACAGTACCTGACTTTATTGGCGACCGTTACTACTCGCGCACAGCGCGCTTAGTGGCCATTTTATGTGCCATATTTATTTGTTTTACTTATATTGCAGGGCAAATGCGCGGCGTAGGCGTTGTGTTTTCTCGCTTTTTAGAAGTAGAAATTGAAACCGG
>NZ_NTLW01000057.1:0-19599 GCF_002632075.1 Pseudoalteromonas sp. ESRF-bin5
TCGGGTAAATGCAGTATTCAAAAAACTGATAAAGCAGATGCCTTAGTATACGGTGTGGTCTATGAAGTTAACGCTGACGAAAAACTCACTTTAGATGCGATAGAAGGCCCAGGTTACGATTGTGTAGATATAACGGTTGAGCTGTTAAATGGGCAAACAATTGATACCCATTGTTATATTGCAAATACACACGACGAGGACGTTTTACCCTACGATTGGTACGTTAAACATGTTCATCGCGGAGCACTTGAAGCGGGCGTACCAAAGGCTTACAGTGATGCAATACTTAATCGCCCACAAAAGAGCGATCCTAATAAAGAACGCGCAGCAATTGAACTTGCAGTGCATCAATAATAAAAGGACTAACATGAAACTGACTAATTTAGCGGCTTTTACACTACTGGCCAGTGCTACTTTTAATACTTGGGCACAGGTTGATACCAACAAAATAGAAGAGGTCATTAAAACCTCTATGGCGCGCTTTGATGTGCCTGGTATGGCCGTTGCTATTGTTGAAAATGACGAGGTTGTACTCGCTAAAGGGTTTGGCATCGCAAACCTAAATACAAAGGCTGAAGTAAATAAAGATACGTTATTTGGTATTGCATCAAATACAAAGGCATTTACCAGCGCCGCGTTAGCTAAATTAGTCGATGAGGGGAAATTACGCTGGGATGACCGCGTAATCGACCATTTACCTGAATTTAGATTATACGACTCATATGTAACCCGGGAAATGCGAGTGCGCGATTTACTAAGCCACCGTAGTGGTTTAGGCCTTGGGCAAGGCGACTTAATGATTTGGCCAAGCACAGATAAATCAGTTGCTGATATTTTATCAGGCTTAAAATACTTAAAACCAGCCAGCAGTTTTCGTAGTAAATACGCTTATAACAACCTGATGTTTGTAACAGCAGGTGAAGTTGTAGCGCGTGTATCTGGCATAAGCTGGAACGATTATGTTGAAAAACATATTTTACAGCCGCTAAAAATGACCAACTCACGCGCAGGTTTTTCGCGTATTCCAAAAAATAATAAAAACTGGGCGATAGGGCATATTCCAATGGAGGGAAGCTTACACCCATTTTTTGTTAATTACCTTGAAGACTTTAGAGGTGCAGGTGCTATTGCATCGAGTGTAAACGATATGAGCCAATGGCTACGCACTCAATTGGCTGGCGGAAAAATGCCTAATGGCGATCAATTGTTTAGTGAAAAACAACAAGCGCAAATGTGGCATCCGCACATTACCTCTATGGCATCTAAAAGTGCCTTTGAGGCATACCATCAACAATTTAGAGGTTATGGTTTAGGTTGGAGTATAGAGGACTACCACGGCTTTAAAAAGTTAGGTCACGGTGGCGGTATTTTAGGTATGGTGTCGCAAGTTACCTTACTACCAGAAAAAAAACTCGGTATTGTTATTTTGTCTAATCAGCAAGCATTTAGTGCTTTAAGTGCAGTTACCCACGAAGTACTTGAGGATGTGCTCAACCTAGAGGATAAAGATTGGGTTGAAGATTTAGCCAAAAAGCATTTTGAAGGTAAGCAAAAAGCATACGCAAATGCGACACCACCAACCCCTGCGGATTATCAGCCACAGCTACCTAGTATAAATTATACTGGTACATTACACGATGATTGGTATGGCGACGTTATTATTGAAGAGCTTGATGGTAAATTACGAATTGATTTTACGCACACAAAACGCTTAAAAGGCACACTTGAGCACTATACAGGCAATACGTTTATTGTTAAGTGGGACGAAAAGCTGCTCGAAGCCGATGCGTTTATTAGTTTTGAAATGAGTACAGCTAACCGTGTTAATAGCGCCAACATGCGTGCAGTTTCAACAGCCGTGACCGACTTTAGTTTTGACTTTAGAAATTTAAATTTAAAAACTAAATGATTAACGCTCAAGTTATATAGTTATACACCAAAGTCGCAAAGCCACCATCGGGTGGCTTTGTTATATTAAGTTTTCACTTATTTGGTTTTTGGAGTTTTTATGCGTACTGCAGTTATCTCACATCCACATTGCCGTAAACATAAAATGATAGACGACCACCCTGAGTGCCCAGAACGTTTAGATGCGATAACTGATCGCTTACTTGCCAGTGGCATCGACGTGGGGTTAAAGCATTTACAAGCGCCTAAAGCTCATCGAGAACATTATTTACTAGCGCATGATGAGGCGCTGGTTAATTTGGTTGAGCGATTAATTCCTCAAGTGGGCTTAAATAATCTCGATGGCGATACATGGCTTTGCCCTGACTCATTTAAAGCAATTGAGCGCGCGGTGGGGGCCGGGGTTTTAGCGGTAGATGAAATACTTAATGATAAGCTAGACGCGGCATTTTGTTCTGTGCGTCCGCCAGGGCATCATGCCAATAAGCAGTCGTCATCAGGGTTTTGCGTATTTAATAATTTAGCGATTGCTGTTAAGTATGCACAAAGCAAAGGCATCAAACGTATTGCAATTGCCGATTTTGATGTACACCACGGTAACGGAACCCAAGATATTTTTATTGATGATGAAAGGGTACTGCTTTGCTCGTTATTTCAATACCCATTTTACCCAAATACAGCGGTTAAAAATAATAGCCATATTGTTAATTCGCCTTTACCCATTGCAAGCAATGGGGGCGATTTAAAAGAGGTATTCAACACCCAATGGTTACCAAAATTAAAAGATTTTAAGCCTGAACTGTTATTTATAAGTGCAGGTTTTGACGCACATGTAGAAGATGACATGGCAAGCCTAAATTTTGTAGAAGACGATTACATTTGGCTCACTGAGCAGCTATGCAAAGTAACAAAAGAAAGTGGCTGTAAGGGAATTATATCGTATTTGGAAGGGGGCTATGCGCTATCAGCATTGGGTAGAAGTGCAGTAGCGCATATTAAAGTGCTTAGCGAGCAATAGTTATTAAAAGTATGTTTAAAGCCCGAGTAAATCAAATGCCTGTGAAGTACTTAGCGTTTTAATTTTACCTAGGCAACAATGCCCTTCATTTAATAGGTAAGCAGTAACAAGGTGTGCTAGCTGCTCTTCGGTTAAGGCTAAGCAAGGTTGACCTTGTAGGTTAAGGTATTGACCTTGTTTATTAAGCACTCTTACATTAGTTAGTTCACTTGATGCAACACCGTGTAAGCACTCATTTTGTTCTTGCTGGTTTCGCACTATTTCAAGCTCATTATAAATAACCATTAACTGTGGAAAGCTGTTTAACATGGTTAGCCTACAGTTACTTCGTATGAAGTAAATTTACGTATATTAATAACGCCGTTATCAAATATTAAATATTGGCCTTTAATACCTTGTAAAATACCGCTTACAACGGGATTTTTATCAAAGTTAAATGAGCTGATTTTGGTTGGGTATTCGGTGACTGGAAAGTTTAAATCAACCACGTCTTCATCAAGTTGTTCTATGGCTGTTGCGCCAAATAGCTCACTAAGCTCGTTTAGTTTATCGCTAATTTGTGGAATAAGCTCAGCGGCGGCAGCTTTTAAGTCTATAGCTTCGTTTTGACCTTTTAACATGTTGCGCCAATTAGTTTTATCGGCAATAAACTCTGCTAATGCAACCTCTACCAATCCCGACTGCAAACGTGTTTGTACTTTAAAAATAGGTAAAGCTTGAGTGGCGCCTTGGTCAATCCAACGTGTAGGTATTTGTGTATGGCGCGTAATACCTACTTTTAATCCCGAGGTGTTAGCTAAGTAAACGTAATGTGGGATCATACAATTAGCTTCGCCCCACTGTGGCTCTCGACATGTACCTTGATCGTAGTGGCAGGTTTCTGGTTTCATAATACACATGTCGCAGCTAGCGAGCTTACGCATACAAACAAAACAATGGCCTTGAGAATAACTTTTTTTGGTTTTTTTACCGCAGTTAGAACACAAAATAGTGCCGCTAAATGTAAGCGTTAGTTCTTTACCTATAAAAGCATTTAAATTAACTAGCTCATCGCCAACGGGAAGGTGATATTGAACGGGTTCTGTTAAGCTCGATTTTAATTTACGCAGTGTGCCTTGCATCTTCACATAGCCCCTAAAGATGTTTAAAAAGGAGAGTCTAACATTTTTAAACTGTATTGGCTTTTTAAGAAATTAACATACTCAGGATAAGGCAACGCTTTAGCATATAAATAACCTTGTGCGCGGTCTGCATTCATTTGTTTTAATAGCTGGTGGATTTCTTGAGTTTCAACACCTTCTACAGTAATTGACAAGTTAAGCTGGTGCGCCATATCTATTGATGTTTGAACTATGACTTGGTGAGCGGGGTTATTAACGAGGTCAAAAATAAATGATTTATCTATTTTAAGCTCGCTAAAGTGGTAGTTAACAAGGTAGCTCAATGATGCGTAACCTGTGCCAAAGTCATCGAGTACAACTTTTATTCCTAATGCTGATAATTCATCAACTAATTTAATGAGCACGTCTTGGCTTTCTACAAAGGCAGATTCAGTTAATTCAAACTTAAGTAAGTGAGCGGGTGCTTGATGTTTGATTAATATATTTTCTATTTTTTCAGCTAAGTTATTAATGGCTAAGTTTTTAGCGCTTAAGTTAACGCTAATTGTGTGCTCTTTATGGCCGCTGTTAATTAGCTCTACAAGATCTTTACAAGCTTGTTCAATAACCCACAAGGTCAGCTCATTAATTATTCCGGTATGCTCTGCCAAAATTACAAGCTCTTCAATCGAAATGTTTTTATAGGTGGGATCAGGCCAGCGTAGTAGCGCTTCAGCGCCTATTACTTGATTATTAACTAAACTTATTTGCGGTTGATAATACAGCGCAAGCTGGTTTGTTTTAATTGCTTTTTGCAAATGAGCCGCCAAACCAACATCCATTATTAAACTGTTATTAATTGCAGACGACGCAACGCGATCTGCACGTCCTTTTGCATCTTTTAAGGCTAAGTAACCGCGCTTTAACCAATATTCAAAATCATTACTTTGGTTTGCACTACTAATGCCAATTGTGTAGTTGAGTTGCAGACTCAAACCTTTAATTTCATATTGCTTGGGGAGGTTACTAATGACTTTTGTGAGTAGTGTTTTGAGTGTGTCTTGGTTTTTGGTTGAGATACAAGCAAATACACCACTGTTTAAATCAGCCAGACGAGGACTGTTATTTAAATCGGTTTCAAGGTTTGCAAACTCTCTTTCGTGCATTAATTCATTCTCTAGTCGCTCAGCAATGTGCTTTATGAGGGTGTAACCTTGAGTCGATGTAATGATGGTATTAAGCGAATTAAAATGACATATTTTTATTAGGCACAAGGTGGTAGAACGGTTTTGGTTTTGCAGGGACATAAATGCTTGTTTGAGCTTAGAGCTATTAAGCAACTTAGTTTGTTGAGTGTGAGTTGCATGGTAAAGCGCGCGCTCTCGTTGATAGCGTACACGATCAGCCAACGCCATGGCCATTAAAACAATTTCACATAAAATCGCCACCAAAAAGGCGTGACGCGAAGTGAAACTGTAATCAATCACGCCGGTGAGCTCCAGTGGTTGTATTACAGCACCTAAAATAAGGGGAACCCACGAAAAAACGTAAAATTTGGCCCATCTAAAACCACTAAGTAGTTTTTTATAAATTAATATAGTGCATGCAACATATAGCAGCGCTAATACGCAGAAAAAAAGTGGCGCAGCTATGTTTTCAGGAATAAAAAAGCTAGCTATACCCATAACAAACATAAGAGAAAGCAGCGCTTTGCTCATTGTGTATCGCCAGCACTTATCTTTATGGTAGCGCAAAAACATAGTACAAAAGGCGAGAGTAAAAAACGAAACCGCGTAATTACTCACAATGACTTTGTGATGAAAAAATAGTTGCCATTCTAAAGGCCAAAGGTAAAACCCAAACCCAAGCACTATACCCATTAGTATCAGTGCGCTAATTATATAACCAATATAAACAAGGTAAACCCGGTCTTTTATACCAAAATAGAGTACTAGGTTGTAAAGTGCAGCCATGAGTAATACGCCAGCAAATATTCCCCAAATACCAGTTTGAGAACGCATTAAATCTACAAATTCTTTATCGCGGTATAAATTGATAGGTGTTTTGCTAATGCCCACGGTGTCTATTTTAATAACGAGGCGCTGGGTTGATTTTTGCTCCATCAAAAAGTTGATGTGTGGCACGCTGTACTGAAACAAAGTCAGTTTTTTTTCTCTATCACCCAACTTATAAGTTTTTAATATATGGTTGTTTTTATCTAAGCGATAAACTGTGAGGTGATCGGCCATTGGGTTATCAAAGTGAGCAACTACCTTTTGACTTTCTTGGCTCTTGTTTTCTAAATCAAGAAATAACCAATAATTTTGCTGAGTAAAACTCCAAGGAATTTCTGAAAAAGGAGCATGGGTAAGTAAATTAGGTTGCTTGATAATTGCATCGAATGTTTGGTTTTTGGTTTCATCAATGTAGTAGGCGTGATTGAGATACATTGGTGATGTTTTATCAATTGTGTAACGAGTAGGCACTACTAGGTTTGAAGCCAATGTATTGATAATAAAAAATATAAATATCAAAATGGCAACAGCAAGTGAATGATAACGTAAAGTTCTAAGTTCCAATGTATGCTTACTTTTTAAAAACTTTTAATTAGTGTAGCACTAAAAAAGCGCAGGCGAACTGCGCTTTTTTAGTTAAATTAATTGGTCATACCAATCAATTTTTATTAGCTTGCTGCTCGCGAGCAATAGCACGATAAGCAATATCAGTTCGATACTCCATACCATCCCAGCTAATTTGTTTAACCAGCTCGTAGGCTCGTTGTTGTGCCTCTGTTACAGTGTTACCCAATGCAGTTGCGCACAAAACACGGCCGCCGGCAGTAACAACATCATCGCCGCTTTGTTTAGTACCCGCATGAAATACTTTTTCATCAGCAGGGTAGTTAACCTTAAGGCCTGAAATAGCATCGCCTTTAGGGTAGTCACCCGGGTAGCCTTTAGCTGCAAGTACAACGCCTACCGCTGCGCGTGGGTCAAACTCGATGGTGGTTTTATCTAGTTCTTCACGGTTAGCCGCTTCAATCAGTTCAACTAAATCTGATTGTAAACGTAGCATCATAGGTTGTGTTTCAGGGTCGCCAAAACGACAGTTATACTCGATAACTTTAGGTGTACCTGAGCTATCTATCATTAAACCTGCGTACAAGAAGCCAGTGTACGGGTGGCCTTCGCTTGCCATGCCTTCTACTGTCGGGGTGATCACTTCATCCATAATGCGTTGGTGTATTTCGTTTGTCACCACTGGCGCAGGAGAGTATGCACCCATACCGCCAGTATTTGGGCCTGCATCGCCATTATAAGCACGTTTATGATCTTGGCTTGTCGCAAACGGAAGGACGTTTTTACCATCTACCATCACAATGAAAGAGGCTTCTTCGCCATCCAAAAACTCTTCAATAACAACACGGCTACCAGCATCACCAAAGGCATTACCGGCAAGCATATCGCGAATAGCGTCTTCAGCTTCCTGATGTGTCATTGCAACAATAACGCCTTTACCTGCTGCTAAACCATCGGCTTTAATTACAATTGGCGCACCTTTTTCTTTTAAATAAGCAAGGGCCGGGTCAATTTGCTCAAATGTTTGGTAATCGGCGGTTGGTATATCATGGCGAGCTAAAAAGTCTTTCGTAAACGACTTAGAGCCTTCAAGCTGGGCTGCACCCGCTGTTGGGCCAAATATAGCCATATCATGTTCACGAAATTTATCCACAACACCTAATACGAGCGGTACTTCAGGGCCTACAATGGTGAGCTCTACATTGTTTTGCTGAGCAAATTTTAATAAGCCATCTAAATCTTCAACGTTAATTGCAACGTTTTCGAGTTTAGGCTCAAGTGCAGTACCTGCGTTACCTGGAGCAACAAACACGGTATTTACTTTACTGTTTTGAGCGGCCTTAAACGCAAGTGCGTGTTCGCGGCCGCCGCTGCCAATGACTAATACATTCATGGCGTAATATTCCTATTTAAAGCGGTTTTTTAAATTTCAGCGTCATACGGTCGCTTTCACCAATAGCTTTATATTTTTCAGCGTCTTGTTCGCCAAGTCTTAAGCTAGGTGGTAGCGTCCACACCCCTTTAGGGTGATCGGCTGTATCTTTTGGATTAGCATTTATTTCACTAGTTGCTGCTAGCTCAAATCCTGCTTGCTTTGCAAGGTCAACCACGTAACTCTGTTTCATATAACCTGATGTTTTTTGATCCTCATCAGCACGGTTTTCAGCTAAACGATGCTCAACCACACCCAATGTACCACCTGGTTTTAGTGCTTTATAAAACGCTTTAAATGCGCTCAATGCACCGTCTGTATCTTTACCCATATACCAGTTATGCACATTGCGGAAGGTAAGTACCATATCAGCAGATTCTGCAGGCGCAATATCTAGGTGGGTTAAAGGGGCAAACTCTGTAATTTTAACATTACTAAAGCGTTCGTCTTCAGCTACTTTTTGTTTAAACGCAGCTAATGAACGTTGATAGTAACCAACCGATGAGTCGCTAGGGAAATGAGCGGCATAGTATAAGCCTTGCTCTTTCAATGCTGGCGCTAAAATTTCACTGTACCAACCACCGCCTGGCGCAATTTCTACAACGGTCATTGACGGTTTAAAGCCAAAAAATGCCAATGTTTGCTCAGGGTGGCGATATTCATCACGAGCACTATTTTTAGCGCTTCGCTCGCTTGCTTTTATTGCGTGGCTTAGGCTTGATTCATGGTTATGGCTCAATGCCATTGTTGAAGTAAGTGCTAGGCTAGCAACAAGTAGAGACTTTAGTGCAAATTTCATCGTTTGTTCCTTCACATTAAAATTAGGAGTTAGAATAATCAGAATACGTGAATTGCTTGCAAACAAAAAGGGTTAAACGTTGAGCTTAACCCTTTTTGTGATTAGTGGCGGAAGTGACGCATGCCAGTAAACACCATAGCCATGCCCGCTTCATCCGCGGCCGCGATAACTTCTTCATCGCGCATTGAACCACCCGGTTGAATAACCGCTGTTATACCAGCCTCTGCAGCAGCATCTATGCCATCGCGGAATGGGAAAAACGCATCCGATGCCATAACAGAACCCGGTACTTCTAGGTTTTCATCAGCAGCTTTAATACCCGCTATTTTAGCAGAGTAAACGCGGCTCATTTGGCCTGCGCCTACACCAATAGTCATACCGTCGCGGGCATACACAATCGCGTTTGATTTAACAAACTTAGCGACTTTCCAGCAAAACAGTAAATCTTTGAGTTCTTGCTCAGAAGGCTGACGCTTAGAGACGACTTTTAAGTCGCCTTGAGTAACCATACCTAGGTCGCGATCTTGTACTAAAACGCCGCCGTTTACACGTTTAATATCGTGGCCCGTTGCTTTGCCACTCCATTGTCCGCACGCTAATAAACGTACGTTCTTTTTAGCTTCAACAATTTTTGCAGCTTCACTTGAAATGCTCGGGGCAATAATCACTTCAACAAATTGACGGTCAACAATGGCTTGTGCTGTTGCTGCATCAAGCTCGCGGTTAAAGGCAATAATGCCGCCAAACGCTGATGTTGGGTCTGTTTTAAATGCACGCTCGTAAGCACTAAGAATATCTTCACCAATTGAAACACCACACGGGTTTGCGTGTTTAACAATAACACACGCAGGTACATCAAATTCTTTAACGCACTCAAGGGCTGCATCGGTATCTGCAATGTTATTAAACGACAATGCTTTACCTTGTAACTGAGTAGCAGTTGCAACTGATGCTTCACTTACATCGTTTTCAACGTAAAAAGCAGCATCTTGATGTGAGTTTTCACCGTAACGCATATCTTGCTTTTTAGTGAATTGCATGTTGATAGTACGTGGGAACTTAGTGTCTTCAACGGCTTCTTCAGTGTAATCAGGAACCATTTTGCCAAAGTAATTAGCAATCATTCCGTCGTATTGAGCTGTGTGCTCATAGGCGGCAATAGCTAAATCAAAACGTGTTTTATACGTAGTTGAACCATTGTTATTTTGCATTTCGCTAATAACGCGATCGTAATCGCTTGCGTTTACAACAATCGTTACGTCTTTGTGATTTTTAGCAGCTGCACGAACCATTGTCGGGCCGCCAATATCAATATTTTCAATGGCATCTTCAAGGCTGCAGTTTTCTTGAGCGACAGTATTCGCAAAGGGGTATAAGTTAACTACAACTATGTCGATTGCAGAAATGTTGTTATCTGCCATTACATCTTCATCTTGTCCGCGACGGGCTAAAATGCCGCCGTGAATTTTAGGGTGAAGGGTTTTTACGCGGCCATCCATGATTTCAGGGTGACCGGTGTGATCTGAAACTTCAGTCACTTTTATGCCGTTATCAGCAAGGAGTTTACACGTACCGCCAGTTGATAAAATATCTACACCTTGTGCTTCTAGTGCGCGGGCGAATTCAACAATACCGGTTTTATCAGACACACTTAAAAGTGCGCGACGAATGGGACGATGAGTATCCATTGTAGTTTGATTTCCTCAGTTAATGAGCTAGCTTAGAAGCGGGCATTTTAACTGATTACAACTTAAAAAACGACTTATAAAGCGCCAATAAGCGTGAGCATTTTGCAACATCTCTACTAAATTGTACGCATAAAAAAAGCACCCTAAGGTGCTTTTTTAATAAACAGCTGTGATTTATCACAGCCAGCATATTAGTTCATGCCGTATTTTTTAAGCTTTTTGCGTAAAGTACCACGGTTGATACCTAGTAAAATAGCTGCACGAGTTTGGTTACCACGTGTGTATGTCATTACTTCTTCAAGTAATGGCGCTTCTAGCTCTGAAAGAACAAGGTCGTAAACGTCTTGCACATCTTGACCGTTAAGCTGTTTTAAGTAGTGGTGAACAGCTTTTTTTACTGCATCACGCAATGGCTGCGGTTTCTCGTGTGACTGAACATGAGGGTTTGTGATAAATGGAGAAGTCACGTTTTGTTCGAACATTATAAAGTCTCTTTCTTTCTTAGTTAGCTGCTAGTGTTTTAAAGTATTGCTCTAATGCGACGACCTGTGCTTCTGAGTTGTCGAGCGCATTAAATACTCGCCTAAACTGACCATCACTGTCATGGGTTTGCAAATACCAAGATACATGTTTGCGAGCAATTCTCGCGCCCATTGGCTCACCGTAAAACGCATGGAGGTTTGTTAAATGCTCCATTAAAATACTGCGCACCTCTGCAATAGCAGGTGGCTGCATGTGTTCACCAGTTCGCAAATAGTGGTCTATTTCCCTAAATATCCAAGGGCGACCTTGGGCGGCTCGACCAATCATAATGGCATCTGCACCCGTATAGTCTAAAACCTGTTTTGCTTTTTCTGGCGAGGTAATATCACCATTTGCAACAACAGGAATTGACACTGAACGTTTTATATCCCTAATCGTGGCGTATTCTGCTTCACCTTTATACATACATGCGCGCGTTCGCCCATGTACAGCCAGTGATGCAATGCCATAACGTTCAGCTATTCTCGCAATCTCTACACCATTACGGTTATCCGGATCCCATCCTGTACGGATTTTAAGTGTTACAGGTATATCAACAGCATTAACCACTGCATCAATAATCTCTTCCACGAGTTCAGGAAACTGTAATAAAGCAGAGCCTGCGAGTTTCTTGTTCACTTTTTTTGCTGGGCACCCCATATTGATATCTATGATTTGTGCACCGTTAGCAACATTGAATTGTGCGGCCTGCGCCATAAGCTCAGGATCAGCTCCTGCAATCTGCACCGCGCGTATACCCGACTCACCGCTGTGATCCATACGATTCATCGACTTTTCAGTTTTCCAAACCTTTGGGTTTGACGATAACATTTCAGACACAGCAAGCCCGGCGCCTAAGCGACGGCAGAGTTGTCTAAATGGTCTGTCTGTAATGCCGGCCATAGGCGCAACAATTACATTATTCTCAAGTTGGTATTTACCGATACGCACTGTATTCAATAGGCCTCTTTTCAAGGGGCGCTAAGTTTACGGCTTTTTTGACAAAAATCAAAGGCTATAAATTGAACAAAAGTGACTTTTTTTTGCACTTTTCGTATTGACATTTGATAACCGTATGACGGAAGGGTTTATTTGTGTGAAATTTGAACGAATGATGTTTTTATAATAAATAATGTTTATTTTTTATTTTGTAAAAAAATAGTAAAGCCTGTTAAATACAGGCTTTACATGCGATTTTTGAGTTAATACTCTAAAGTTTATAATGTATATGCTTAGCTATTTTTTGTACCGCTAACACGGGTCCAATCACCTTCAATGGCAATTTCATCGAGCTCAATAAAGGGCGCGTATATGTCAGCAACCGATTGTGCTTGTTCTTCTAAAATGCCAGACATCGCAATTTTGCCACCTGGCTTTAACAATCCTAAAATCACACTGTGAAGCTCACGCAGAGGTTGCGCTAAAATATTTGCCACAACAATATCGGCTGTAAACTCTGGCTGGTTTTCTGGCAGGTACACTTCAAGTTTATCAGCAACGCCATTACGGTTAGCGTTATCTAAACTTGCTTCGAGTGCTTGTGGGTCAATATCAATCCCAATCATGCGCTCAGCACCCAGTTTAATAGCAGCGATACCTAAAATGCCCGAGCCACAACCAAAATCCACGACGGTTTTACCGGTAAGGTCTTGGCTTTCTAGCCATTTTAAACACAGAGCTGTTGTTGCGTGTGTGCCTGTGCCAAACGCAAGGCCAGGATCAAGTAAAACGTTAACAGCATCAGGATCAGGAATATCGCGCCAGCTAGGGCAAATCCATAGCTTTTCACCAAACTGAATAGGGTGGAAGTTATCCATCCATTCACGTTCCCAGTCTTTATCTTCAAGCTGTTCAATTTTGTAAACGAGTGATTCATTTATTTCGTCGTGGCGTTTTAATAGTGCGATCACTTCGTTCATATCGTGATTAGCTTCAAATAAACCAATTACAGTGGTGTCAGCCCAAAATTCAACAGTGCCAATTTTTGGCTCGTAAATAGGGGTGTCTTTAGCATCTATAAAGGTAACAGACGCACTGCCTGCTTCCATTAATAGGTCACTTACTGCATCTGCGGTTGCAGCATTGGCATTGATACGGATTTGGATCCAAGCCATCTTTATTTCCTTGAAATAGAAAAAAGGCCGCTACAGCGGCCTTTTTAGTTTATATTAAGCGCTAAATTACTTAGCGTCTAAAAAGCTTTTTAGTAAATCTGAGCGAGAAGGGTGGCGTAATTTACGCAGTGCCTTCGCTTCTATTTGACGAATACGCTCACGTGTTACATCAAACTGCTTACCTACTTCTTCTAAGGTGTGGTCGGTATTCATATCAATACCAAAGCGCATACGAAGTACTTTTGCTTCACGCGCTGTTAAGCCGGCTAGTACATCGTTAGTTGCACCACGAAGCGACTCCATTGTTGCCGAATCGATTGGCGAATCAATGGTGGTATCTTCGATAAAGTCACCTAAGTGCGAATCTTCATCATCACCGATTGGTGTTTCCATCGAAATTGGCTCTTTAGCAATTTTAAGTACCTTACGGATTTTATCCTCAGGCATCATCATGCGTTCAGCTAATTCTTCTGGATTTGGCTCTCGACCCATTTCTTGTAACATTTGACGAGAGATACGGTTAAGTTTATTAATCGTTTCGATCATATGTACCGGAATACGGATAGTTCTTGCTTGGTCGGCAATAGAGCGAGTAATTGCTTGACGTATCCACCACGTAGCATAAGTAGAGAACTTATAACCACGACGGTATTCAAACTTATCTACCGCTTTCATCAAGCCAATATTACCTTCTTGGATTAAATCCAAGAACTGTAAACCACGGTTTGTGTATTTTTTAGCAATTGAGATTACAAGACGTAAGTTAGCTTCAACCATTTCTTTTTTCGCACGGCGCGCTTTTGCTTCACCAATACTCATACGACGGTTAATGTCTTTAATACGCTCTATGCTTAAACCAGTTGTTTGCTCAATAATAGATAGCTTATTGATACAACGAATTATTTCAGGTTTAACTTCTTCAAGTTTAGCTGAGTACTTTTCGTTGTTTGAAATTTCTAAATCAACCCACGAAGGATCTGTTTCGTTATTAGCAAAGTGCTTAACGAATGCTTTTTTAGGTAATTTAGCTATTTGTACAGCTTGTTTCATGATTAGGCGTTCTTGAACACGAACGCGGTCCATCATTTCGCGCATGTTGTTAACCATGCGATCAAACTGTTTAGGAATTAGCTTGAAGGTTCTGAAAAGCTCACCAATTTCAAAAATGGCGGCTTGTGAGTCAGGATGCGAACGACCTTTAGCTTCAAACGTATCACGTGCTTTATTATATAAATCACGTAAATTTTCAAAATGAATACGAGCTTCTTCAGGATCTGGGCCTGTATCTACTTCTTCTTCATCTTCATCATCGTCACTTTTGTCATCGTCTTCATCGTCGTCATCAAGTTGTTTTTCACTTAATTCTGAACCGATATTAGTTGCTGAAATTGGCGCTTCATCTTCGTTTGGATCAATGAAACCAACGATGATATCGCTTAAACGCATTTCTTCTGCTTCAAACTTATCCCACTGCTCTAGTAGGTAAGTGATTGCTTCAGGGTATTCAGCAACTGAAATTTGTACTTGGTTGATCCCTTCTTCAATACGCTTAGCGATAACAATTTCGCCTTCACGTGTAAGAAGTTCAACAGTGCCCATTTCGCGCATGTACATGCGAACTGGATCGGTAGTGCGGCCAATTTCTTTTTCTACCGTAGCAAGTGCAGCAGCGGCAGCTTCAGCTGCGTCTTCGTCTGTCGTTGTTTCTTGCATCATTAGTTCATCGGCATCAGGCGCGTTTTCGCTAACCTTAATACCCATGTCATTAATCATGCTTATGATATCTTCTACTTGATCTGAGTCAATTATGTCTTGTGGAAGGTGATCATTTACTTCTGCAAAAGTTAAGTAGCCTTGCTCTTTACCTTTTTGAATCAGAAGTTTTAATTGTGACTGAGGAGTTGGATCCATAGAGATTGTTTCTTCCACTCTGATAAGTTGATACAACAGGCGCCATCACTTGGTTTACATTAATGCCAACCAGAACAATGTGACGCAGTGAATAGCACAGTATAACATCCAAAACTAGATCTGACTAGCTGTTAGTCGCTTTTAACGCTGTCATTAGTAAATGACATTCTAGTCTTTCGTCGCTATTTAAACCTTGTGTCTTGTCCTTTATTAATAAGGTCTCTAGTCGATAATTTAAACACTGATCTTCAATAAATTTAAAAGTATTTTTAAAAACAGTCTCTAAACGTTCTTCATTTATTTCATGTTGCCAAGTAGCGAGCTTAATAAGAGGCTCATAATCGTCAGTATCTCTAAAAAATTCGAGTATCTGAGCCGTAGTGATAGTCTCTTTTTCAAGTGCTTGTTGCTGCAAGCGAAGCAGTAAACCAATACCTGCAATGTTCATTTGTGCAAGTTCTGGCAAATAAGGAACACTTTTAGCTAGGTTTGGGTGCTGAACTAAAATACCAATAGCCTGTCGCATTGGGGTTATTTTAAATTTTCGCTCAATAGAGTGCTGTTGCTTTGGTGTTTTTAATCGATTATTAAGTTGTTCACGCGTGCGCCCAATTAGTCTGCCTAATTGCTCTAAAATATTTTCTTGGTAAAATTCACTCGGAATTTTTTCAATGAGCGGTAGGGCTGCACTGAGTAATTTTGCTTTACCCGAATCGAGTGTTAAATCAATTTCTTGGCTTAATTTGTTAAACATGACTTTAGTAAAGTCATCGGCTTCACTTAAACGCTGTTCGAATGCTTCTTTACCTTCTTTTTGCACTAATGAATCGGGATCTTCTCCATCAGGCAAAAATACAAAGTTCAATGCTTTACCGTCATTTAAGTAGGGGAGCGCATTTTCAAGTGCCCGCCAAGCTGCATCGCGTCCAGCTCGGTCGCCATCGTAACAACAAATGACCTTATCGGTCGTTCTAAATAACGTATGCATGTGTTCGCTTGTTGTGGCGGTTCCCAGTGCTGCAACAGCGTATTCAATCTCTTTTTCTGCAAGTGCAACAACATCCATGTAGCCTTCAACGATAAGAATGTGCTCTAACTTTTTGTGTGCTTGTTTAGCTTCATAAAGGCCATAAAGCTCAAACCCTTTATGAAAAATTCGAGTCTCTGGAGAGTTTAAATATTTAGGCCCTTGATCAGCTTGCATAACGCGACCGCCAAAGGCGACAACTCTGCCGCGTTTATCACGAATAGGAAACATTAAGCGGTCGCGAAAAAAGTCGAACTGCCTGCCTGGTGTTTTTTCTGAGGCGAGCTTTAATTCGACGAGTTGCTCTTTTTGTTCTTTATTACGGCCAAGTTGTAAACATAAGCCATCCCATTCACTAGGGGCGTAGCCAACCATAAACTTTTTAACGGTTTCTCCGCTCAGTCCTCGACCTTTAACATAGTCAATGACTGCGGCCGAGTTAGCGTGGTGTTTTAGTTGGTGCTGATAAAAGCGAGCTGTATGAAGCATCAAATCGTAATCTGAACGCTTTTGCGCAGCGGTACGTTCTGGCGCAGAGCTACCGCCTTGTTCGCGGGGCACGTCCAAGTTGAGCATGCTGGCAAGCTCTTCAATGGCGTCAACAAACTCTAGTTTGTCGTATTCCATAACAAATGATATTGCGTTGCCATTCGCCCCACAGCCAAAGCAATGATAAAACTGTTTATCTTGCGATACCGTAAACGAGGGAGACTTTTCGTTATGAAAAGGGCAACACGCTTGATAGTCTTTACCGGCTTTTTTAAGCCCAACTTTAGAGTCTATCAGGTCGACAATATCGGTTCTGGCAAGTAAATCATCTATAAAACTTCGTGGGATCTTTCCAGCCATTAGTAAAATACAGTCCTGAAATATTAAGAAGAATAACGAAAGTGAAACTTAAAATTTATACTCGTAAGGTATAAATAATTGGACCTTAACTTATCAAAATGACGGCTAAATAAATAGAGTCAGAATAAATAATTTCATTTTTGAATATAGGCATAACGTTTACTTTTTAGTGACGTAAAAACAAAGAAACCGAGCACTAGGCTCGGTTTACTTCAATTATACTTTACGTATAGGGAGTGTTAGGCGGCTAATCTTTGCTTTATTAAACCAGAGATCTTACCCATATCGGCGCGACCTTCAGCTTTGCTTTTGATTATACCCATCACTTTACCCATGTCTTGCATACCTGCTGCGTTAGTATCAGCAATAGCCGCGTCAATGAGAGCAATTATTTCTTCGTCACTCAACTGTTGAGGTAAGAAGGTTTCAAGTGCTGTTATTTCATTGGCTTCAATTTCAGCTAAATCATCACGCCCAGCATCTTTGTACTGAGTGTAAGAGTCGCGACGTTGTTTGACAAGCTTCACTATAACGGAGGTAATACCTGCGTCGTCTAGTGTTATTTGCTCGTCAATCTCACGTTGCTTGATTGCAGCAAGTACCATGCGAATAGGGTTAAGACGTTGTTTGTCTTTAGCTCTCATCGCATCTTTTTGCGCATCTTTTAGCGTTATTAAAAGGCTCATTTATACAAGACCTAATGTATTAGTATAATTTAACGCGACGAGCGTTATCACGAGAAAGTTTTTTCATGTGACGCTTAACTGCTGCAGCTTTCTTACGCTTACGCTCAGCTGTTGGCTTTTCATAGTGCTCGCGACGACGAACTTCTGAAAGGATACCTGCTTTTTCACATGAACGCTTGAAGCGACGAAGTGCTACGTCAAACGGTTCGTTCTCTCTTACTTTAATTACTGGCATTAAAAATTCACCTACCTAAATTATGAGCGTTGCTCAAGTTGATCAAACATTGATCAAGTGGTTCAAAAATGGTGCGGTATTGTAATCCGAAGCAACACCACATGTAAAGGATAATATTAACAGAAACGCATAGTGTAAAACAGTATTAATTTAGCTGGCGTTGGTAGAGTCTACAAAATACTTGGCCTGCTTTTTTTTCTTTAATTAACAGCCAGTTACTAGGTGGTTTGAACGTATTTAGATCGCTCTCTACTTCGAGGTAAATTAGTGCTTCTTCGCTAAGCCAATTATTTATTTCTAATAAGTTACAGCTAGTTTGAGCTAAATTTTTGCGAAAAGGCGGGTCAACAAAAACAAGATCAAAAGGCGTATTACTATTTTTTTGTTCTAAAAATGAAAGAGAGTTAGTGTGCCTTACCTGTGCATTTTGTAATTTTAGTGTTGCTATGTTTTGCGCTAGTTGCTTTGCTGCACTTGGGTCAAGCTCTATAAAAAGAGCAGTACTTGCAAAACGCGAAAGAGCTTCGAACCCCAACCCACCAGAACCTGCAAAACAATCGAGAACGTTAGCATCACGCGTATCTTGCATTAACCAGTTAAATACTGTCTCTTTAATTCGGTCTGTAGTAGGACGTAAACCTTGTACGTCTTTTACCGGAAGTTTTCGGCCGCGAAATTGCCCACTTATCACTCTAATAAAGCCATCAGTAGATTTGGTAATTGCTTTATTTTTAGTTGTTTTATTTCTCATTTAGCTCACTAAAAAATGGTATCTGGGATCTAGCTCAGATAATATTATAGTAGATTACGTATAGCTTCATTTTTCAACCGCATTAAAAGTGTTACTATTGAACACTTATGTTTTGAATGGTTGTTTGGCTGGCAAAGTGTGTTGGCTCTTCCAAGCTATTTTCAAATTTTAGTTTATCAGATTTTTATAAGTGGTTATTAGCAAGTATGGCAAAAAAAAGTAAATTAATGTCTTGGCTCGGCTTTGGTAAGTCAGATAAAAAACAAGCCGAACAAAAAGCAGAGGCTGATAAACAACAAGCTTTAGCAGAGCAAGAAGCTAAACGCATAGAAGAAGAACGCGTTGCCGCTGAAAAAGCCGAGCAAGAACGCGCTGCTGAAGAGCAAGCGGAAAAATTAGCAATAGAACGAGCAAATGCCGAGCTGCTAGCAAAAGAACAGGCGCAAGCCGAGCAGCAGAGAGTGGAGCAACAAAATCGCCTTGCTGAGCAAGCTGAAGCGCAGCGTTTAGAACAAGAACGTGCTACAGCAGAGCAAGCAGAGGCCCAGCGTTTAGAGGAAGAACTTGCTGCGGCAGAGCAAGCAAAAGCCCAGCGTATAGAGCAAGAACGTGCTGCAGCAGAGCAAGCAGAAGCCCAGCGCATAGAGCAAGAACGTATTGCAGCACAGCAAGCAGAAGCGCAGCGCATAGAGCAAGAACGTATTGCAGCACAGCAAGCAGAAGCACAGTGCATAGAGCAAGAACGTATTGCAGCACAGCAAGCAGAAGCGCAGCGCATAGAGCTAGAACGTGCTGCAGCACAGCAAGCAGAAGCGCAGCGCATAGAACAAGAACGTGCTGCAGCAGAGCAAGCAGAGGCCCAGCGTTTAGAGCAAGAACGTATTGCAGCACAGCAAGCAGAAGCACAGCGCATAGAGCAAGAACGTATTGCAGCACAGCAAGCAGAAGCGCAGCGCATAGAGCTAGAACGTGCTGCAGCA
>NZ_NTLW01000163.1:0-12508 GCF_002632075.1 Pseudoalteromonas sp. ESRF-bin5
GCTTGTGGTAAAAAATCAGGGCCAAGGTAGTTGAGTTGAAAAAATAATGTCAACATAGCAAGAATCGGCATAACAGTAATGGCAAGTTCTGTTGCTCTAATTACCCTAAACTCACTAAACAATGGAGCTAACTCTTTTCGCATTGGCCATTGTTTTGCGTACTGTCTACCAATTTGAACTTGTGACATCACACTTTTTTGCATCATGACTCCTCACAATTACTAAATTCAATATATAAATTAGCTCGTATTTTACAAAGTGTAACACAAATACGGCGGGTTTCACTTAATCAGTAAAAGTGCTTAATTATGCTGTTAAATTGTGCAAAATACTAAACTAAATACATCAAATAGTTTAAAATATAAAACTTATTCATGGGTCTAACGACCTTGTTTATAATATCTTTAGCCTTTTAATTAAGACCTGAGTGTAACAGTAAATAATTAATGTTCACTTACTAAACTTTATTTATGGAAATTATATCTATGCCAACACCCGCTCCTAAGTCACAACATGTTTTAGTATTAAACTGTGGTAGCTCAAGTTTAAAGTTTGCCATTATTGATGCAAACACCGGCCATGAAATTATATCGGGCTTAGCAGAGCGACTAGGTGCAGCAACTCCGTCGGTAAAGTATAAATACAAAGGTGATAAAACACTTATTGATTTAGCACCAGAGCAAGCTCACGCTGAGGCTATTAATACGCTAGTAACGTTAATAAAAGATCACAAACTAGATGAACAGCTAATTGCTGTTGGTCATCGTGTTGTTCACGGTGGCGAGCACTTCACCAAATCAGTATTAATTAATGATCAAGTTATTGAAAGCATAACCCAGGCTGCAACACTTGCACCGCTTCATGGCCATGCCAACTTGCTGGGTATATCGTCAGCGCAAGACTCGTTTAAAGGCTTACCTCAAATTGCCGTATTCGATACGGCTTTTCACCAAACTATGGATAAGGTCGCATACCTTTATGCGCTACCTTACAATTTATATACCGAGTTTGGTGTTAGGCGTTATGGCTTTCATGGTACGAGCCATTTTTATGTTGCCGGGCAAACAGCAAAACTACTTAACCAACCTATTGAAAAAAGTAATTTTATCAGTGCTCATTTGGGGAATGGCTGTTCTGTATGTGCGATTAAAAATGGCAAGAGTGTCGATACAAGTATGGGCCTAACGCCACTTGAAGGGTTAGTAATGGGTACTCGCAGTGGCGATATTGATCCAGGTTTATTTAACTTTTTAACGACACAACTTGATTATAGTGCGCAACAAATAGATGACTTACTTAATCAAAAAAGTGGTTTGTTAGGCATTAGTGAGCTTTCTAACGATTGCCGTACCATTGAAGAAGCTGCTATGGCGGGAAATCAACAAGCAGCATTAGCACTCGAAATGTTTTGCTATCGTTTATCTAAGCAAATTGCGTCGTACATGGTGCCTTTGCAGCGTCTTGATGCGCTTATTTTCACCGGCGGTATTGGAGAAAACTCAGATATCATTCGTAAAAAAGTGATCACTCAACTTGGATTTTTAGGTATGGAATGTGACACGCAAGCAAACCTAGATGCTCGTTTTGGTCAACAAGGTGTAATTAGCACTGAGCAATCTCGTATCAAAGCTGTCGTCATGCCAACGAATGAAGAATGGGTTATCGCCCTCGACTCTGCAAATATTGTTAAGGAGCTATAATATGGCACACCGTATTATGTTGATACCGATTTCTACGGGAGTTGGTTTAACATCTGTTTCCGTCGGGCTTGTGCGTGCGCTTGAGCAAAAGGCGGTAAAAGTTAATTTCTTCAAACCTATTGCTCAACCGCGCTCTGGCGAAACCGGTCCAGAAAAATCGACACAAATAATAAAGCAAGGCTCCCCTATTGACCCACCAACACCGTTTGCATTGGATTACGCAGAGCAAATGATTGGTGATGCAAAGGGCGACGACCTATTAGAAGAAATTGTTGAGCGCTTTGAAAGTAAAATTAACGACGATGAAGTAGCCATTATTGAAGGCATGGTTCCTACTCGTAAACAACCTTATGCTGGGCGCGTTAACCGTGAAATAGCGCAAACACTCGGCGCAGATATTGTATTTGTATTAACGCCTGGTAACGACAATATTACCCAGCTTGAAGATCGTCTTGAGATTGCTGCTGGTAATTACGGTGGTATTGACCACCCGCGTGTATTAGGCTGTATTTTTAATAAAGTTAATGCCCCTCTAGATGAAGAAGGCAGAGCACGCGCCGATTTAGTCGACTCCTACAAACCTAATGAAGTAGATAACGAACTAAACCGCTTAGCATCACTGCCAATTTTTAGAAAAAATCCATTTATGTTACTTGGTGCAATACCATGGGACTTTGATTTGGTCGCACCACGAGTGAAAGACCTAAGTGCATATTTAAAAGCCACAATTATTAACGAAGGTGACATGCTGCATCGACGCCTGCGTCGTATCACATTTTGTGCACGTACAGTGTCTAATATTTTAAACCACTTTACACCTGGTGCATTATTAGTTACTCCTGGCGATCGTTCTGATATTTTAGTAGCTGCGTGTTTATCGGCAATGAATGGTACTAAAATTGGGGCAATATTACTCACCGGTGGTTTTATGCCAGAACAGCGTATTATGGCGCTGTGCGAACAAGCAATGCAAACTGGCCTCCCAATTTTAGCAACAGAAGCCGATACATGGCGAACATCGTTATTACTTCATAACTTTAATATGGAAGTGCCAAGCGATGATGACCAACGTATAGAAAAAGTGAAAAGCCACAATGCTGAATATATTGACTCAGATTGGCTTAACTCACTGGCAAAAAATGTGGGGAAAACACGTAAACTCTCACCACCAGCTTTCAGATACTTACTTACAGATAAAGCCCGTAAAGTAGGCAAAACGGTTGTTTTACCTGAAGGCAACGAACCTAGAACTATTAAAGCGGCTGCTATCTGTGGGCAACGCGGTATAGCAAAAACCATTTTATTAGGTGATCGCGAAGAAATAATGCGTATTGCTGAGCAACAAGGTATAGAGCTCAACGAAAATGTAAGTATTGTAGAACCAAGCAGCATCATTAATGATTATGTCGAGCCTATGGTCGAAATCCGAAAAAGCAAAGGTCTCACTGCTGTTGTAGCGCAAGAACAATTACTTGATAACGTAGTACTGGGTACTATGATGCTTGAACAAGGCAAAGTTGACGGACTTGTTTCAGGAGCAGTTAACACAACCGCTAATACAATTAGACCGCCATTACAGCTCATCAAAACGGCCCCGGGCTCATCGCTTGTATCGTCGGTATTTTTTATGTTGCTGCCTGATCAGGTACTCGTTTACGGAGACTGTGCAATTAACCCAGATCCAAATGCTGAACAACTTGCTGACATTGCGATTCAGTCAGCTGACTCAGCTGCAGCTTTTGGTATAGAGCCGCGTGTTGCCATGATCAGCTACAGTACAGGTACATCTGGTACAGGAGCCGACGTTGAAAAAGTGCGAGAGGCAACCAAAATAGCTCAACAAAAACGTCCCGATTTGATTATTGATGGTCCCCTTCAGTACGATGCAGCAATTATGGAAAACGTTGCGCTTAAAAAAGCACCAAATAGCCCCGTAGCAGGTAAAGCAACGGTGTTTATTTTCCCTGATTTAAATACCGGTAATACAACCTATAAAGCCGTGCAAAGAAGCGCAGACCTCATCAGTATTGGGCCAATGCTTCAAGGTATGCGTAAACCAGTCAACGATTTAAGCCGTGGTGCATTAGTTGATGACATTGTGTACACAATCGCACTTACCGCTATACAAGCAGCGCAAGTCGAAGCACTTAATTAAAGGCTTTAATTAACATGTGCTTTTTATAGCCTAGCTAATTTCTAATTATAAATTAGTTAGTTAGGCTATTTATACCTCTCAACCCCCATAGTTATCCACAGAAATTGTGGGTAAGTATAAGTAGCTCATATTTTGCAGCTTAGTTACGGTGAGTTACCGCTTTAATTTATCTTTAATAATCTATACTATTAATAAATCGTCTTTGCTGTACCGCAGGTTTTTAATGTCAAAACAAACATTACAATTACACAGCACTATTTTGTCTATACATAGTTTAGATATTGATGCTGATATCCCTGCTGCTTTGTTAAAACTTCCGTTGTTTTTTATCTCAAAAACCCATGACGAACTGTCAATTGTATGCCCCAGTAGTTTTGAATTACACAGCCTGGATACAGAATCTAATTGGCAAGCATTAGAAGTTATTGGCCCTTTAGGGTTTTCGTTAACAGGAATTATGGCTAATATTTCTGGCGTGTTAGCTAAAGCACAAATATCTATCTTTTCTATTTCAACTTACGATACTGACTACATACTTGTAAAAAAACAAACAGCGGCCCAGGCAATCACAGCACTAAAAAAAGATGGCTATAATGTGGTGACAAACTAATTTATGAAAGCACAACCAATAGAGCTTATTGCACAAAATAAAATCCCCCGTGATGCTATTAATATCACCAGTCCTTTTACGGGAAAGGTAGTAGAATTAAGTAATCACCCAGAGCCTTTGTTCAGTTTTGGTACACTTGGCCCCGGTGTTATGGTGCAAGCAACCAGTCATAAAATTTTAGCCCCCTTTGATGGGGTTTTACTGCAGGTTAAAAACGCAGGAACTGAATTTATTTTGCAGGCTAAAAATGGTTTAAAAATACTCATTAATTTAACCTTACCTGCCTCTGCAGCAATTACGCATACCCATATAGCACAGTTAAATGGCAGCCAAGTACTCAAAGGCCAACGACTTGCTTATTTTGACCTTAGAGAATTAGACTCCCCCATGCTAGGAAGTTTAATATTACTTAATGGTCACAAACTGGGCACATTTCATTATTCACACCTGCATGTAAAAGCAGCTGAAGACACCTTATTAACTATTATTAAAAAGAAGTAACTTATGATCACTCTTTACGGAATTAGTAACTGCGACACAATTAAAAAAGCTAAAAAGTACCTTACAGATAATAATATTGAATTTACCTTTCATGATTACCGCAAAGAGGGTGTTAATGAACAAATGGTCGCTGAATTTGCTAATAAATTAGATTGGGAACAATTAGTCAATAAACGTGGAACTACATACAGAGCTCTAAGTGACGAGCAAAAACAAAATTTGACTAAGCAAAATGCTATTCAATTATTAGTTCAGCAGCCCGCCATGATAAAGCGACCAGTATTAGTTAACGGTACTGATTTTTATTTAGGCTTTAAGGTCGCGCAATACGATGAGATTTTTAAATAATGAATGAAGTAATTGCACTTGCACAAGCCTTGATACAGCGTGAATCTGTCACCCCAGAAGATGCCGGCTGTCAACAAATGATGAACGAACGTCTTGAAGCGATCGGCTTTAATATAGAGTCACTATTTTTTACAGATACATTAAATACTTGGGCACGTAAAGGCGAACAGTCGCCGCATTTTTGTTTCGCAGGACACACAGATGTAGTGCCTACGGGTCCCGCAAAAAACTGGCAGCACCCACCTTTTTCAGGGCTGGTAGAAAATGGTTTATTGCATGGTCGAGGAGCTGCCGATATGAAAGGCTCGCTTGCTGCCATGATTGTGGCTACTGAGCGTTTTGTAACTAAACACCCCGACCACAAAGGATCAATTTCTTTTTTAATCACTTCTGATGAAGAAGGACCATTTATAAATGGAACCACCCGAGTTATTGATACACTAGAATCTCGCGGTGAAAAAATTGATATGTGTTTGGTTGGCGAACCTTCATCTCGGGATGTCTTAGGTGATGTAGTTAAGAATGGCCGACGCGGCTCGCTTACCGGATTCTTAAAAGTTAAAGGTATTCAAGGACATGTTGCCTACCCTCACCTGGCTCAAAACCCTATTCATCTAGCCACTGAAGCATTAACAGAGCTTAGCCAAACCCAGTGGGATAAAGGGAATGATTTTTTTCCGGCAACCAGCTTTCAAATATCAAATATTAACGGCGGCACAGGTGCAGGTAATGTGATCCCTGGTGAGCTAGATGTGCAATTTAATTTTAGATTTAGCACCGAAGTCACACATCAACAATTACAACAGCGTGTAATCGACATTTTACAAAAACACAACTTAAACTACGAGTTAAACTGGATTGTAAATGGTCTCCCATTTATTACAGAACATGGTCCACTCGTTGACGCAACCGTTAATGCTATTGAGTCTGTGACAGGATTAGCAACCAATTTAGAAACCACGGGGGGAACCTCTGATGGTCGCTTCATTGCACAAACCGGTGCTAAAGTCATTGAGCTTGGGCCTCGTAATGCCACCATTCACAAAGTGGATGAGTGCGTAAGTACAGATGACTTAATTAAACTCACCGACATTTACGAGCAAATACTTGAGCAATTGTTAACCTAATGACTGATTTAGAAGTACCCACGATAGCGTGTGTCACAGGGCAAAGTGATACACATTTAACTAAAATACAAAGCCATCGTTTGCATAGCGCTATCACTGCTGATTTTATAGCGCTACAAAACGCAGCTAAACAAGCTGGGTTTGACTTAACTATTGCATCAAGCTTTAGAGATTTTGACCGTCAGGCGCTAATTTGGAATAACAAATTTTCAGGACAAAGGCCTGTTTATAATTCACAACAAAAGGTTGTTGATTTAACGAACTTAAATGACATTGATAAGTGTATTGCAATTATGCGTTATTCAGCTTTACCTGGGGCAAGTAGGCACCATTTTGGTACCGATTTGGATGTGTACGACAAAGCCAGTGTTAGTGACGATTATCAACTGCAGTTATCTCCTCATGAATATGAGAAAAACGGTCCCTTTTCAGCATTTAGTGAATGGCTCGGTATTCACCTTGAGAAATTTGGTTTTTATCGGCCTTATCGCGAAGATTTAAACGGGGTAGCTCCTGAACTTTGGCATATTAGCCACATTAAGCAATCACAATTGCTAAGTATTCAACTAACTGAAAGTGCTTTACGAAAATGCATTGAAAACAGTGAACTACTTGGTAAAAGTGCCGTATTGGCGCACTTACCTTCACTTTATAAGCGCTTTGTGACCAACGTTAGTCCACCATAAAAGAAGGACTACTCCTTCTTTTTATTTAAAATAAATATGAGTACCGCTGTTAATATAACTAAGCTGGCGATAACAAATTCAACCGTTAATTGTTCTTGTAAAAAAATAACGCCTGCAAACGCTGCAACTACCGGCACACACAATTGCACAACCGCAGCCTGCGTGCTTTTAAGTAATGGCATTGCAACGTACCAAATACTATAGCCAATGCCAGAGGCTAAAGCGCCAGAAGCGCTCGCGAGTAAAATGCCTTGTATGGTAAGTGCGTTAAAGTAGCTCATACTAACAAGTAATAAGATGGGGAGCGCTACTAAACTTCTAATAAAATTAAACCCTGTCGTTCGCAATGGCGATACACATACTTTGCCACGTATACTGTAAATACCCCAAGCAACACCGCTTATGGCCATCAATCCCGCTCCTATTAGCGAGGGCACCGCCGCTGAGGGCAGCATCAAATAAGCAAACCCCGTAACAGCAATCAAAAAAGCAGCCCACTGCACGGCGCTTAATTGTTCTTTTTTATATATACCCCAACCAATCATCGTAAGTTGCACGGCTGAAAATAAAATCAGAGCGCCTGTTCCGGTATCTAACTCAACGTAGGCCACCGAAAAACTAAGTGCATAAACAAGTAAACTAATGCTACTTCGCCAACTCCCTGTATCACTTAAAATAGCATCATTAAATGACCCATTACGTTTTAGATTATAAGTATAAACGCTCATAATAATACCTAAACATGCAGCACCGCTTAATAAACGAATGATGGTAAAGTTATAGGGATCTATATACCCCTCAGCTAATGCCATTCGGCAAAATAAAGAATTGGCGGCAAATGCTATTAAAGCAATAAATGTATATATAGCTGCTTTCAAAATAATCCTTTTTAACCTAAATCTGGTTGTTAAATAATCTGTTTTTATGGGTGAGTAGTTAAATAACTTAAACTGCTATAAAAGTAAGTTATTTATACAGCATAAGGCAAAGTGTGCAAAAACTTTCAACTTAATAAGACCTTAACTTTTCGCTGTCTATTTCACACATTACTAAATTCACGCCTTATTCACATAGAACATGCATATTTACCTTAACGATGATATGGCTCTACGTTTTTTTACAATGTTTCACACTCTTGTTTAAAGTGAGTGTGTTAACCTGCTTAAGTAGATTAAAAGGAGTGCTGTGTGCGCAGAAGTATAATTTTAAGCGTTTGTTTTATTTTAAGTGGTTGTAGCTCTATAGGGTTTAACGACCTATTTAACGATTACGCCACACAAATGACGCCAGTGCGAAATGCTATTGAAAATAATAACCTACAACAAGCTAAATCGTTAATTGCTGACAATAGCACTATACACAGTAGTTACTTGCTTAACCAACTTGAGCAAGCGCGTATCAACGACCTTACTAATTCAGCTGATAACGCTCAAAGCAAATTCGAAAACGTATATGCTCAAATGCAAACGAAACGCCAAGCTGCAAAGATTCAACTAAGTGCCGGGCTTGAACAAAGTAATGCATTATTTACGAATGACTCGGCAATTACCTATGTACCGCCTGCTTACGAGATGAGCATGCTTCATAGTTATAAAGCACTTAACTATGTTTATAAAAATGATATTGAAGGCGCACTGGTCGAAATTCGCCGAGCTAATAAAGTACAAGCCGATGCGCTTAGCGAGAATGAAGCAGAAATAGATTCAGAAAAAAATGAAGCGCAGCAGCATTATCCAAGTATGAATAATGTGACAAGAGATGTTAAAAACGGCTTTCAAAACGCATACACTTTTTACTTATCGGCTTTGCTTTACCAAAGTGCAAAACAGTTTGACGACGCCTACATAGACTACAAAAAAGCGTTAGCTATTCAACCAAATAATAAATATTTACAGCAAGATGTAATTCGCTTAGCTAAAAAACAAGGGTTTCATCAAGAATTTGACGAATACACACAACGTTTTGGCGAACTTAGCACTTTAAAGCCTAACCATGGTGAAGTAATCGTATTACTTGAACAAGGTTTCGTGCCCAAACAAACTGAATTTAAATTAAGACTACCGATTGATACAAGTAAAGGTGATGTTCGTTTTTATAGCCTTGCTATGCCCGTATATAAAGACAGTGCTTACATTAGCCCAATACAAAATGTGAATATTGCTGGACAAGAAGTAGCATTAGCGCCATTAGTTTATTTAGAAGCCCTAGCCGCTAAAACTCTTGAACAAGAAATACCAGGCAAAATTACACGCCAAGTATTACGGCTCATAACTAAAGAAAAAGTTCGCGCTGAGCTTGCGCGCAGCGCAGGAGATGTAGGCAACATTTTAGCCAATATATATAATTTAGCGTCAGAGCAAGCCGACACCCGAAGCTGGCTTACATTACCAAATCAAATTTCTGTAGCGCGTCAAAGTCTGACAGCAGGTGAACATATATTAAATATAGGCAATCAACCGCCTATTAGTTTTACCGTTAGTAAGCAAGGGTTAACTTTAATTTACCTAACCTCTATTAATAACTATTTTAACTACCATGTAGTTCAACTCTAGGAGACACCATGAAATACATAGTGCCAATGTGTGCCGTTTTATTGCTAAGTGCTTGTGCAACACAGCCTGACACATCAGGTATAGCGGTTGAACAAAATAAAGGAAATTTTAATGATCAACTTAGAGTGGATAACCCTGATTTAGGTGAAAAACTCGCCATTACCGACGTTAAAACGCGTCAAACAAATCAGTTAACGGATGTCGTGGTTACCCTATCTAGCCAATATAAAAAGTCACAATATTTACAGTATCAATTTAAATGGTTTGATAAAGATGGATTTTTGATTAAAGGAAATCATTCACCGTGGCAGCCATTAACTTTATTTGGTTTTGCTAATACACAATTACCAGGTTTAGCGCCTAGCTCTGATGCTGTTACATTTTCACTGGCAGTTAGAAAAGTATCAACTGAATCTCAAGAATTTAAAGATTAAAGGAAACTATTATGAACACGACATTTAAAACAGCATCCACCTACGCATTGGTCGGGCTCAGCGCATTGATCTTAAGCGGCTGTGCTAACAAAGCCGTAGTTAGCTATGGTGACGCTCAAGCAGTTGAAACAACTGATATAAATTTTGGTTCTACCGATTTACAAAAAGTCGCGAGCCAAATGACCGACTCATTACTAAGCTCGCCAGTGGTGGGAACCATGACTCAAAATAACCGTCCTGTTGTGTTTGTGGAACGTATTAAAAACAAAACCAGTGAGCATATTGATACAGAATCAATCACTGATTCTATCTCAACGCAAATGCTACGCAGCGGTAAGTTTCGCTTTGTAGACATGACACGTGTTGAAGCTGTACGTGAACAGCTAACCTTTCAAAACGAAGATGCATTAGTGAACCCAGCAACAGCGGTTGCATTTGGACAACAAATTGGTGCGCAATACATGTTGTATGGCAACTTATCAAGCATTGTTAAAACAAATGCAGATAAATCAGACGTATATTATAAATTCACAATGCGTTTAATGGATATGAAAAGCGGACTTATTGAATGGGCGGACGAAACTGAAATTCGCAAAACCAAAGAAAAATCAACCTTTGGCTGGTAAGCCGATAGGAGTAAGTTATGAAAGCAATTGCTGTAATTATGTGCGCTTTACTTACATTAAGTGCACCCACTTTTGCTAAATACGAGCGCAATAAAGCCGTAGCAGTTCAAAAAGTGTTGTTTGGTGACATTAAATCAGTACGAAACATCAGCGAGCAAGAACTAATACAAGACAAAAAGAACGGCTGGAAAACGTTTGGTGGCGCACTTATTGGTGGTGTTATTGGTAATCAATTTGGTGGTGGCAGCGGTCGTGCTATAGCCACAATTTTAGGCTCAGTTATCGGTGGTAGCGTTGCTAACAATAGTCAGCAAGGTAGCTATTACAAACAAACTCAGTTAGTTGAATTACTAATTCAGGTAGAAAATGGCGACCAATTTATGGTAGTTCAAGACCTAGACCAAGGTATGCGATTTCAAAAAGGCGATAATGTGAGGTTAGTTTATTTAGGCGATAACACCGTAAGAGTAGATAAAGCATATTAATAACACGCCTTTAAAAACAAAAACGAGCCAACAGGCTCGTTTTTTTATAACGTTTTATAACTGGCGATAATCTTTAAAAAAACGCTGCATTTTTTGCATGGCATCAGTTAAGTCATCTTTATTAGGTAAAAACACTAACCTAAAGTGATCAGGCTCTGGCCAATTAAACGCACGCCCATGCACTAACAATATTTTTTCGGCCTTGAGCAAATCAAACATCATTTGCTCATCGTCTTTTACATTAAAGTGTGCAGTATCAACCTTGGCAAACGCATATAAAGCGCCTTTTGGCTTTTTACAGCTAATCCCTTCAATCGCGTTTAAACCGCGCCATGCAATATCACGTTGTTCGTATAATCGCCCGCCCGGATTAATTAAGTTATCAATTGATTGCACACCACCTAATGCCTGCTGAATTGCATATTGGGCAGGTACATTAGCGCATAAACGCATTGACGAGAGTATATCTAACCCTTTACTTAAGTCGTCCATGGCTGATGTTTTACCACTTAAAACCATCCACCCCATTCTTAGCCCAGCAGCACGGTAAGTTTTAGCTAAACCATTAAAAGTAATCATTGGCACATCATCACACAATGAAGCAATTGAAGTGTGGCTAACTCCATCGTATAAAATCTTTTCGTAAATTTCGTCGCTTAACAACAGTAACTTGTGCTCTCGCGCAATATCTATTAATTGCTCAAGCAGGTCATCACTGTATACCGCACCAGTAGGATTGTTCGGATTAATTAACACCAAGGCTTTGGTTTTAGAGGTGATTTTACTTTTTATGTCATCTATATCAGGAAACCAGTCTTGCTCTTCATCACATAAATAATGAACGGGATTACCGCCCGCTAACTTAACTGACGCAGTCCACAACGGATAATCTGGCGCAGGGATAAGCACTTCATCGTCGTTGTTAAGCAAAGCTTGAGTGATCATTTGGATTAGTTCACTTACCCCATTACCAATATAAATGTTATCAACGTCTAAGTTGTTTAACCCACGTTGTTGATAATGTTGGTACACAGCTACTCTGGCTGAGTAAAGTCCTTTAGAGTCACAATAACCTTGGGCAGAATACAGGTTACGGATAATATCGCGATGCATATCTTCAGGCATATCAAAACCAAATGCAGCTGGATTACCGATGTTTAATTTTAAGACTTTTTGACCATCGTCTTCCATTTTTTTAGCTTGAGCTAAAACAGGTCCACGAATGTCATAACATACGCCTTCTAATTTATGACTCTTTTTTATATCTGACATTTTACCTCTACT